>JAITWP010000035.1 GCA_031285365.1 Azoarcus sp. | reverse complement strand
TGCTCATTTCCACCACCGGCGTGCTGATCCGCACCCCTGTCGAGAGCATCCGCGAAATGGGCCGTTCCACCCAGGGCGTGACCCTCATCAATATCGACGAAGGTTCCGCGCTGGCCAGCATCGAAATCGTGGCCGAGTCGGATGTGGATATCGACGCCCTCACCAACGGCACAGAAGAGAGCAAAGCACCACCGGAGGCGAACGAAAACGGGGTCGGAGAATGACCCGCGCCTGGAACTTCAGCGCCGGTCCGGCGGCGATTCCGCTCGAAGTACTGCAACAGGCCAGGGAAGAATTCCTCGATTGGCACGGCATTGGCGCGAGCATCATGGAAGTGAGCCATCGCGGCAAAGCCTTCATGTCCGTCATCGAAGCCGCCGAAGCCGATCTGCGTGAACTGCTGGCGATTCCCGACGACTACCGGGTGCTCTTCCTGCAGGGCGGCGCATCCATGCAATTCGTGCAGGCCCCGCTGAACCTTGCGGCGGGCAAGAGCGCCGATTACCTCGTCACCGGCTCCTGGTCGAAAAAAGCGCACAAGGAAGCCGCCCGGATCGGTGCGGCAAGAATTGTCGCCACCACGAGAGAAGAAGACGGCACATTCACGCGCCTGCCCGACATCGAACGCCTCGTGTTCGACAAGGACGCCGCCTATTTCCACCTCTGTACCAACGAAACCATCCACGGCGTCGAAGTGCACGAGCAGGCCGAAGCGCGCCTCTTTGAAGCGCTCGCGCGAGCGGCATCGGACGTGCCGCTCGTTGCCGACGTGAGCTCGCACATCCTTTCCCGTCCGCTGGACGTTCGCCGTTACGGTCTGATCTACGCGGGTGCGCAGAAAAACATCGGCCCGTCGGGGGTCACGCTCGTCATCATGCGCGATGACCTGCTGAACCGCGCCGGAGAAAACGTCTCCGCGCAGCTCAGCTACCGCAGGCAGGCCGAGAGCGGCTCCATGCTCAATACCCCGCCGACCTTTGCCATCCACGTGGCCGGACTCGTGTTCAAGTGGCTGAAAGCGCAGGGCGGGTTGGAGGCCATTGCCGCCGTCAACCGGGAAAAAGCGCGACGGCTTTATGAGGCCATTGATAACAGCGGCGGCTTCTACCGCAACACGGTTGATACCGCTTGCCGTTCCATCATGAATGTTCCTTTCAATCTGGCAACAAAGGAACTGGAGGCCCGATTCGTCAAGGAATCCGAAGCGGCGGGATTCATTGGGCTGAAAGGGCACAAGTCCGTGGGCGGCATTCGCGCTTCGCTCTACAACGCGGTGCCTTTGGAGGCGGTTGAGGCGTTGGTGGGGTTCATGAGGGCGTTTGCGGGTTGAATAAAAAAATGCCGCCTATCGGCGGCATCATGGTTTTCCCTCTTATTTATTGTTTTACATTCCCTGATAAATCGGCCCTTCACCGCCCTGCGGAGTAGTCCAGTCGATGTTCTGCGTCGGATCTTTGATGTCGCAGGTTTTGCAGTGCAGGCAGTTTGCGAAATTGATCTGAAGCCGAGGCTTGCCGCTTTCGCCGTCATTGACAATCTCATAAACCCCAGCCGGGCAGTAACGCTGTTCGGGCGAGTCGTAGACTTCCAGATTGACGGAAATCATGACTTCGGGATTCTTGAGCTTCAGGTGGCTGGGCTGATTTTCTTCGTGATTGGCGTTGGAGAGATAGACCGAAGATAGCCGGTCGAAAGTTAGCACGCCATCGGGCTTGGGGTAGTCGATCTTCTGGCATTCGGCGGCGGGTTTGAGTTTGTCGTGGTCGCTGCTGTTGTGCAGCGTCCAGGGAGCCTTGCCAAAGAAGAGCTTTTGATCCATGCCGAAGAGGGTGGAGCCGATCCAGAAGGATTTCTTCATGAACGGCTTGAAGTTGCGCGTCTTGTACAACTCGGTGTAGAGCCACGACTCGCGGAAAGCGATGGGGAAGGCGGTAAGGGTGTCGCGCTGGCGATCGGCAACGAGGGCATCGAATGCGGCTTCGGCGGCGAGCGAGCCGGACTTGATGGCGGTGTGGGTACCCTTGATACGCGCAGCGTTCAGGAACCCCGCATTGTCACCGATGAGTGCACCGCCGGGGAAGACCAGACGCGGCAGGCTCTGGATGTTGCCGGTGGCAATGGCTCGCGCGCCGTAGGCCAGACGCTTGCCTCCTTCCAGGAATTTGCGGATTTCGGGGTGAGTCTTGTAACGCTGCATTTCCTCGAACGGTGAAAGGTACGGGTTGCTGTAGTTCAAGCCGGTGACAAACCCTGTCTGAATGAGATTGCCGTCGAGGTGATACATGAACGAACCGCCGTAGACATCGCTTGGGATCGGCCAGCCACAGGTGTGAACGATGAGACCGGGTTTATGATGGGGGTTGCCGGGGACTTCCCAGAGTTCCTTGATGCCGATTCCAAAAACCTGCGGATCGGCGCCTTCGCGCAGGTTGTACTTGGCTTCGAGGCGCTTGCCGAGGTGGCCGCGGCAGCCTTCCGCGAAGAGGGTGTATTTGGCGATGAGTTCCATGCCGGGCTGGAAGTTCGGGCCTTGTGTGCCGTCATGCTCTATGCCCATGTCGCCGGTAACCACGCCTCTGACCGCACCGTTTTCGTCATAGAGCACATCCGCGCCCGCGAAACCCGGATAGACTTCGACGCCCAGCGCCTCGGCCTGTTCGCCCATCCATTTGACGACTTCACCCAGGCGGATGACGTAGGTGCCGTGATTGTTGAAACAGTCCGGCAGAGCGGCAAGCGGGAAGGCGTAAGCCCTGGTTTCGGTGAGGTACAGGACGCGGTCTTCCACTGCATCGGTCTTGATCGGGGCGCCGCGTTCTTTCCAGTCCGGGAAAAGTTCTGCGATGGCTTTGATGTCGAGGATCGTGCCAGCCATGGTGTGTGCGCCGATTTCCGCGCCTTTCTCGATGAGACACACCGAAATATCGTGATTACGTTCGGCGGCCAGTTGTTTGAGCTTGATTGCCGCCGCAAGACCCGCTGGGCCACCACCGACAACCAGGACATCGAACTCCATCGATTCGCGTTCCATCCCTTCCTCCTTTTGGGCTTCGTCTGCCTTTGCATGAAGAGGCCACATATTGTGTTGATGTGAGCTGAGCCGCTCAGGATGTGCGCGACCCGCCCTGTTGAGACACGGACGTAGTTTAATACCAATAGTGTTCGGTGGGTTCTTTCTGCCAAATCAAAAAAAGCACTAAAAAATGGGTTTTTCGGAGATTGTTTGGCTGGGGATGAAGGCAGAGCGGGGAATTTTCCCTGCTCCGTTCGTGGGACACGAGCCGGGGCGGAGAGGAATGTATAATTCAGGACTCCGGCGGGGGTGTCCCTGCCGTTTTTTATCGTTGCCTCGCTCACTTTCCGACCGCCATGTCCCTTCCGATCCTCCAGCTTCGCGGCGCGCCCGCGTTTTCCCATCCCCGCCTCGAACGGCTTGCCCGCGATCTTGCTCAGAATGTGCAGGGATTCAACAACCTGGCAGCGGAAGCCTGGTATTTCATCGAAATAAACGATGCGCTTTCCGGTGAGGAACAGGTTCGGCTCTGCGAATTGCTGGATGCCCGCGTGCCGGACGGTAATCTGCCTCCCGGCGTTCTACGACTGGTGACGCCCCGGCTGGGCACGATTTCGCCCTGGTCGTCGAAAGCCACGGAAATCGCGCGGCAGTGCGGTTTCGACAAGGTGACGCGCATCGAGCGTGGCATCGCGTATTTCATCGACTCCATCAACGCGCCGCCGGTCGCGCCTGCCGCATTGCACGACCGCATGACCGAATCGGTGCTGGCGACGTTCGATGAAGCGCAATCGCTGTTCCATCACTACGCGCCCACGCCGTTTGCCACGGTCGACATCATCAAGGCGGGGCGTCCGGCGCTGGAAGCGGCCAATACGGAGTTGGGGCTGGCGCTCTCTGACGATGAGATCGACTATCTCGTCGAGAACTTCGTTCGCATGGGGCGCAATCCCACGGATGTGGAATTGACGATGTTTGCGCAGGCCAATTCCGAACATTGCCGCCACAAGATTTTCAACGCCGATTGGGTGATCGACGCGCGCCCGATGGAAAAGTCGCTCTTCGGTATGATCCGCGACACCCACAAGGCCCATCCCGGCGGAACGGTGGTGGCCTACACGGACAATGCCTCGGTGATCGAGGGTGGTGAGATCGAGTGGCTTTACCCGGACTCCGATGGCGTTTTCCGTTTTCACAGTGAGACGGCGCACATTCTCGCCAAGGCGGAGACACACAACCACCCGACCGCGATTTCACCGTTTCCGGGCGCAGCGACTGCTGCGGGGGGGGAAATCCGCGACGAGAGCGCAACCGGACGCGGCGCGCGGCCCAAGGCAGGGTTGGGCGGGTTTTCGGTGTCCAATCTCGCCATTCCCGGATTCATCCAGCCGTGGGAAAAACCCTACGGCAAACCGGATCGCATCGCCTCGGCGCTCGACATCATGATTCAGGGTCCGCTGGGCGTAGCGGCGTTCGGCAATGAGTTTGGACGGCCAAACCTCACAGGTTATTTCCGCACCTTCGAGCAGGTGGTCGAGGGGGAGGTACGCGGCTATCACAAGCCAATCATGATCGGAGGCGGCATCGGCAACATTCAGGCGCAGCAGGCAAAAAAACCCTCGTTCCCGCCGGGAACGTTGCTGGTTCAGCTGGGCGGCCCTGCCATGTTGATCGGTCTGGGCGGCGGCGCGGCCTCCAGTATGGCCGCCGGAGCCAACGCCGCCGATCTCGACTTTGCCTCCGTGCAGCGAGGCAACCCCGAAATCCAGCGCCGCTGCCAGGAAGTGATCGACGCCTGCTGGCAGCGGGGAGAGGCCAACCCCATCATTGCTATTCACGACGTTGGCGCGGGCGGACTCTCCAACGCCATTCCCGAACTTGCCGACCATGCCGGGCTGGGCGCGTGCATCGAACTGCGCGAAGTTGACATCGAAGATACCGGGATGAGCCCGCGCGAAATCTGGAGCAACGAAGCGCAGGAACGTTACGTGATGGCAATTTCCCCGGACGATCTCGCTGTGTTCTCCGCGATCTGCGAGCGCGAGCGCTGCCCGTTTGCCGTGCTCGGCACGGCGGACAGCAACGGACGTCTGGTGGTCAAAGATCGTCACTTCGGCAACACGCCGGTCGACATGGAAATGAAAGTCCTGCTCGGCAAGCCCCCGAAGATGACCCGCAATGTAACGCGCCGCGCGGTGCATCTGCCGTCCTTCGATGTCGCCGGGTTCGACCTGAACGAGACGGCGCTGCGTGTGCTGCACAACCCGACGGTAGCGAGTAAACGTTTTCTCATCACGATTGGCGACCGCTCGGTAGGCGGGCTGATCTCGCGGGATCAACTGGTGGGGCCGTGGCAAGTGCCGGTGGCCGACGTTGCAGTCACCGCGATGTCGTTTTCCGGGACGAAGGGCGAAGCCTTTGCGATGGGCGAGCGCACGCCTCTGGCTTGCGTAAACGCGACCGCTTCCGGACGCATGGCGGTGGGGGAGGCCATCACCAACATTGCCGCCGCCGACATCGACTCGCTTGCCAGGATAAAACTCTCGGCCAACTGGATGGCGGCAGCCGGTTTTCAGGGAGAAGATGCCAGACTTTTCGACACCGTACAGGCCGTATCCGAATTCTGCATCGCCTCCGGTTTGTCGATTCCCGTCGGCAAGGACTCCCTCTCGATGCGCACGGCCTGGAAAGAGGGCGAAGAAGAAAAACAGGTCATCGCGCCGCTTTCGCTCATCGTCTCGGCCTTTGCGCCCGTGGCGGACATCCGCCGCACCCTGACCCCGCAACTCCAGTTCCCGGAAGGCATCGAGACCGAACTCCTCCTCATCGACCTGGGTCGGGGCAAGCATCGCCTGGGCGGTTCCATTCTGGCGCAGGTCTATAACGCCGTTGGCGAACACGCGCCGGACATTGCCCCGGAAGACCTCGTTGCCTTCTTTGGCGCGATTCGCCGACTCTGCCGTGACGACCTGATTCTCGCCTACCACGACCGCAGCGACGGAGGGCTGTTCGCCACTGTCTGCGAAATGGCCTTTGCCAGTCGATGCGGCCTGTCGCTGGCGCTCGATACCGTGTGCCTCGACGACGGCCACCTGTTCGGGGCGCTGTTTGCCGAAGAACTCGGGGCCGTGGTGCAAATCCGCCGCCGCGACCGCTCAACCGTCAGCAACCTCCTGAACGAAGCCG
>JAITWP010000314.1 GCA_031285365.1 Azoarcus sp. | reverse complement strand
GGGCCACTCGCCAAGGTCGGCGTAAAGGTCACCGGCGTCGTGCTCTGGTTCGAGAGCGTGACCGTGAAAATCGCATCATCGCCTTCGTTGACCGTGATCGGGGCAATCGACAGACTCGGTGTTGAGGGCGGCGGCGGGGGCGGTGGATTGCCGCCCGTGTTGTCAACCGGCGGAACATTCCCGTCATTGTTATTGGGGTTACCCACCGGGCCGCCATCGAAGGGTTGCAGTTCTCCGCCGCGTTCGGTCGCGTACTGGTAGGCGAGCGGGGTGACGGCTTCGACGATGCGGGCGAGCTCGACAAAGGAGTGGCCTTCGCTGTTCGGCCCGACATTGCCAGCCGCCGGGGCTTCGAGCATCTCGTCGAGGTTTTCGCCTCGGGCCAGGGCCTGGCTGATGTTGTTCAGCGCTTTCGGATGGGTGGCAATGGCGCTGTCGCTGGCGTCCGGTTTGAATTCGGCGGCGACTTCGGCGTCTATGCGAACGACATCGCCCGGCACGACGGCAAGTTGCCGACCATCGGCCAGTTCGAGAATAACTTGCGAGCCATCTTTGGAGAGGACTGTTTCGCCCTCGCGGATGATGTCGCCAACTTTGAGCAGACGCAGTTGCCCTTCAGCATTGCGAGCGTAGGCTTCGCCAGTGAGAGAGGCGACTTTTGCGTAGACGGGATTTTGTGCCATTTGAGTATTCCTCCGGTTTATTTTGATGACATTGTTGTCATGACAGCAGTCTATGAAGGATGACTAATCGGCGCTATTGGACGAAAGTACAGTTCGTGATGAAAGTCTCAATTTGCCGGGGAGGCTGTTCGGTATACGAAATCTTGATGAGGAAGAGGCTTGGAGAAAAGGCAGAGCGATTCCGGTCATCCCCCTCTCCCCAACACCTCTCCCGCAAGGGGAGAGGGGCTTTTTGCGGTAGACGAGAAGCTCTGCCGCCAGCCAGAAAACACCAAAACCATTCATGCGGTTGTCCTGAATGAAAAGCTCTCTATATAAAACCTTAAGATATATAATGCTTTATATGAAAAGCGTAGATCTCAAAACAAAGCCCGAAATCTGCCGCCTGGCCGAGGCGCTTGGCGGGCGGATTCAAATTGCCCGCAAGCGTCGCCATTTGCGGCAGGTTGATCTGGCTGGCGTCACGGGTTTGTCGCGCTCGGCAATCCAGTCGATCGAGCGCGGCGAGCCTGCCTGTCTGTTTGGCAATGTGCTGCTTGTGTTGTGGACGTTGGGTTTGAGCGACAGCCTTGATCTCATCGCCGACCCTGGACTCGATGACACGGGTTTGGCGCTGGCGATCAAGGATGGCCGTCGGCGGGTGCGGGTGCGGGAGGTCATCGACAATGACTTTTGAGCAAACGTTTTATGTCTGGAATTATCTGCCCGGCGCAACCCGCCCTGTGGTTGCCGGACGCTTGCAATGGGAACAGCCAGCCGGGCCGGGCTGGTTCGTCTATGGACGTTCTTATCTGGAGCGGGGCGATGCGCTGCCGCTCGATCCCTGTGTTCTGCCATTGCGCCAGCAGGCATTTGAGTTCCGCTCCCTGAATGGCTATCCGGGCGTTGTGCTCGACGCTTGCCCGGATTTCTGGGGGCAGCGCGTCATTGATCGCCTGTGCGGGCCGCAGGCGTTCCCGGCAGGGTATTTGCTGCTGAACGACCCCGGACGGGTTGGTTCGCTGGCTTTTTCGCGCTCGGCGACAGAGATGCCGCAGGAACTGCAAAGCCGCGAATTTTCGCTGGATGAGTTGCTGGCTGCGGCAAGGGCCGTGGAGCAGGATCAGGACATCGACCCCGAATTGTTGAAAGCATTGCAGCCCGGTACGGGGGGCGTGCGTCCGAAGTGCACTATCGAGCACGACGGCGCGCTCTGGATTGCCAAGTTTGCCAGCGTCAAAGACCCACCCGGCCTTGACATGGCGCGGCTCGAACATGCCACGATGCGTCTGGCGCGAGCCTGCGGCATCAACGCGGCAGAAACGCAAGTCATTGATATTCATGGCGGGAGAGTCTGCCTGGTGCGTCGGTTTGATCGGGCGTTTGCCACGGGCAGCGTCACACGCATTGGCTTTATCAGCGCCCGCTCACTGTTTTATGCCGATCCGGCCTTTAACGCCCAGACCGGCTCTTATGGACGCATCGCCCGATGGCTTGGGCAGTACGGCGGCGACGCCGGACAAAAACAGGAGCTGTACCGGCGCATGGTGTTCAACTGCGCAGTACGCAATACCGACGATCACGAGTTGAATCACGGCCTGCTCCAGCTCCCCTCGGGCAACTGCCGCCTGTCGCCAGCCTATGATGTTTTACCCGCGAGCAAAATCAACCGGATCAACCATCACGCCTTGCAGATCGGCAACGATCATCGAGGCACGGTCGACAATCTGCTGGCCGCGCCAGAGGCTTTTGCGCTGCAAAAAGAAGAGGCCCGTGACGTGATCGAAAAAATAGAGGCCACAATTCAAGCCTCTTGGCGTGATGTTTGTTATGAGGCCGGACTGGACGACGAAGCCCTGCGCCGTCTCGAACGGCATTTTTCACCCCTGCCGCGCACCGGCTGAACGCAAGCGCCAATGGCGCAAGGTTGGCAGGTCACTGCGTGAGCTAACCCAGGCGTCCAGGGCAATCGCATGAATGCTTTTGGCATTTGCACAATGGCAACAATCGTTTCCGGCAACTGCCCAAAGCGCCTCTCCCATCAAGGGAGAGGGGAGTATCGAACGCTGCGGCCATGTCGATTCAGGAGATTGTCATTCATGCGATTACCCTGCCCAAGTATCCGATTTCTGATTGGCGCGGCTCTGGTCATGTACAGGGCCAGAACATCAAAATTCTTTAACGCTCAATGGCTTACAGAACCGGCGATTAATCTTACTGTGTCACAACCGTAGCCTTGCATTCAAGCGCAGGCAGCACGGGCAGCGTGGCAGCATTCTGAGCAAGGCGGCGGCGATACGCAGCCGCAAACTCGTGATCGACGATGGGACGTGGCGCTGCGTGCGCGG
>JAITWP010000248.1 GCA_031285365.1 Azoarcus sp. | reverse complement strand
ACGGCCGCAGGTATCAGCGCCACGGTACGAAAATCGACCAACCTGCAAATTCTGCAAGCCTCCGCCGATGTGTCGATCAAGGCGGGCAACCAGTCGCTGACCCTGCTGTATCGTTCGGCAATTGATCGGATCAACGAAATATTGACGCCTGAATTGGGGCCGAACGCGATTCAGAACGCAGTCGCCTCGGGCGTGGATACCTCACCGGAAGCGACCGCGAACCGTATTGTTTCGCTCTCGACGGGGTTTTTCGAGAACTACGCCGCTCAACATCCAGGGAAAGACCGCGATCAACTGGCAACCGATTTCGTCGCCCTGATTCGCAAGGGCTTTGAAAAAGGATTCAACGAAGCCAAAGACATTCTTTCGGGTCTGGGCGTGCTCAATGGCAACATCGCCGATGGCATCCAGCGCACCTACGATCTGGTGCAGAAGGGCTACGACGATTTTCTGGCCTCGAAGCTGACGCCGTAGGCGCCGTCAGGGAAACGCTGATTTAACCGGATTTCCCTCTCCCGCCCCTCCATGGCCCCTCGCCCCTGTCACCCAGGCAAGCCGGTTTCAGGATCGAGCCCCCTGGCTCTTGCCATTTCCTCGATGCGCACCCTGGCAGGCAGAGGGGGGGCTTGGTCTTTTTCCCATCTTTTGACCCATTCAATCTGCCCGTCCCACATGGGAAGCTCGGCTGGCGGCAAGGGAACGATCTGGTCGATTTCGTCGACAGTGGCGTGGAGATAGTCGTAGCTGGAGAGAATGTCCCAGAGTTTTTCGTAGCGGGCGGCGCGTTCTTTGTCTTTTGGCTGCCCCATGTAATTCAGTTGATCGTCCGGAGTGGGGCCGCTGAATGCGTGTTTCAGCCAGATCGCCCCCTTGGGGTTTCCCACCCTGGCGGCAAGCTGGAAATATTTGAGCGCCTCATCATATTGTTTCGCTCTCTTCAGCCCGATGGCCGTATCAATGGCCGACTGCGCGTGCCCCTGATCGGCTGCGCAGCGTTTCATGGCTTTGCCCGTCTCGTAGGGAACCGGGTGATTGATACCCATGCTGTGTAATTGTTCTCCCACGAACGCCTGGGCATCCGGATCACCCAGATCGGCCGCTTTCCTGAAGTATCGCAACGAGGCGTCCGGGTCTTTTTCCACGCCATAGCCTATATCGAGCAAATAGCCCATCAAGTAGTAGCCGTGAGGGATCTCCCGACTGATGAGTTCTTCGGCAATATCGACGGGTTTGGTGATGCGGTCGCTGTGCGTCGTGCGCCCGCACATCATCATGAAAGCGAGGTTGTGGGCGGCCTTGTCATGCCCCCAGGCGGCAGCGATCCGGTAGAGGCGCTCGATTTCCGCGTAGACCGCCGGGTCTTCCGCGAGGAGGTTTTTCAGGTAACGCCAGCGCGCATTCTGGAAGAGTTGGTCAGCTTCCGGATCGCGCGGCGGAATGCGGTCTTTCCCATAGGCGCGGGTGAACTGCATACCGCTATCAGTCCAAATTGCTGATCTTGGGATTGATGCGCCGGAAACCGCGCAGGGAAGCGACGGGAGGCAGCAAATCCCGCTCGTTGTTCCGATTCTCGTCGATGATCCTGCCCCATTCCTCAAAGGCCCGCTTCATATCGTCCTGTGCGCCTCTCCCTCTTGTGTGCTGAATCCATAATTCCCGCCGGGTTTTTTGGGTGATCTTTCCCTGGGCGTGGGCGATGTTCATCTCGCTGTCCGTTTCCATGCTTCGGGTGTTGATGTTGGCACTGCCCAGCGTCATGAAAATGTCATCAATCATCATGAGTTTCGAGTGGACGTAAACTTCGGGCCAGGGCTTGCCCGCCGGGGTGTCCGGAGCGGTAAGGGTACAGATATGAACCTTGAGACCAGGGTGTTCCTCGGGCAGGATGGTCTTGCCTTCGGTGTCGTTCCGTATTTTCGTCAGTTGCTTCCGCAACTGCCTTTCCTGTTCTTCCAACCCGGCAATTTCCTCTCTTTTTTTGGCGTTGGCGATGTAATGAACGTACTCCGCATCGCTCGTCGACGGCGCGTGCAGCCCTTTGAGTTTCCTTATCTCCTGCTCTATCTGGTTGAGTTGGGTGCTCAGGTCGCGGATGCGTTTTTCCCGCGCGATACCAGGAATGACGTCTGCCCGCCCGAGACTGTCGAGCATTTCCCAGGTTTTGAGCGTGCCCGAACCGACGCCCTCATCGCTGCTGTTGGTTACCACAAAGAGATAAAGCGGCTCGTTGGGCCTGAGCGCCTTTTTCTGGCGCGCGGCTTCCTTGATCCATTCGACCAACGGCGGCCAGCGGAAATACTGGTTTTCGATATAGATGTAATTGGAAGCTCTCTTGATGACGTGTTCGTAACTTCTGCGAATGCCAAATCGGGGAGGGTCGTTCTGTATCTGGGTACGGAGAATCTGCGCACCGCCTGTAGTAATGCCGTCGAGCGCGGCCTTGACGGTTTCAGGGGTTGCGTTGCCTCCTTCGCATGCCACGAGTTTTGAGGTGTAAAGGGGAAATTTCTTGAAATACTCCCAGGGAAGATCCGTCAGCCCCTTGCCGCCCTCCTTTTCCCACGCAGCTTTGAAATTCGAGTAAATCCTGCGAACGATGGGGCCAGTAACGCGGCTGGAAACATCCTGCCGGGGAGGAGCAACGTTACGCCCCTTTTTCGGTTCTTTGGAAAAATGGTAATAGCTGTGCCCGGGGGTATCCCAGTAGAGATCGAGCGTGTTGTGCCCCATGACGAAGGCCACATGATCGTCCGGCAATTCCACGTCGATGAGAACCACTTTCTGGTGATGACTCGGAGCGCCGCTCATGGCCAGCAGGTGCTCGGAACTGATGTCTTTGTCCGTGTAGGCTCTCTTTTTGATTCCGCTCCGATCAGTCGACGTGAATCCACGTGTCAGGAATTCGAGGTTCTGCTTTATTTTTCTCAGTTCCTGCTCTGTCGGGTTGCCGATCTGCCGAAGCCTGGGTATCCGCTTTTCAGGTGAAAGAATGTGGTCGGCGATGGGACTGCTGTCCGCGACGCCTGGCGTGATGTTTTGCTTCGCATGATCGTATCTCGCGTACCACCATTTGTCATACTCGTACTGATCATCGGTGTGCGTTTTGGGGCGATCGGCGATGCCTCCGGCGCTCCGTCCCGGAGTGCTGGTTTCGCCCAGCAAACCGGTCAGGTTGATTGCGGACAGATTCAGGAAACTCCAGCACAGCACGCGCACCTTGACGCCCTGCCGCGCCTTTTCTTCGAGCAATTCGCCGATGCAGG
>JAITWP010000198.1 GCA_031285365.1 Azoarcus sp. | reverse complement strand
GTGGCCGCTCTGTTCTTCCTTTCCCTCGACGGGCACCTGATCCTGGTCGAACTGGTATTGCGCAGTTTTGAATGGCTGCCGGTCGGCGCAGGACTCAACGGTCAGGGCTGGAGCTTCATCCCCCGCGCCGGAGCCGCCGTTTTCGCCACCGGTTTCCTGATTTCGCTCCCTATGCTCGCGGTGCTACTCGTCTCCAACACTGCAATGGGTGTTCTAACCCGGGCGTCCCCCCAACTCAACCTCTTTGCCGTCGGCTTCCCCGTCACGATGTTTGCGGGTTTCTTCGCCCTCGTTCTGCTGATGAGCAACATCGGCCCCGTGTTCCATAACCTGTTTGAACGCAGTTTCGATAACGTACCGCTGTTGTTGGAGGCGCTTACGCCGGTGTCTGGTTCTGCGGGTTCCGGGCCTTGAGAGCTTCTTTACTTCCGTGCCCGTGGATGCGCAGAGTCATAAACTTGGGCAAGGTGCTGAAAATCGAGATGGGTGTAGACCTGCGTGGAACGGATGCTGGCGTGGCCGAGCAGTTCCTGTACCGCACGCAGGTCGCCGGAGGCTTGCAGCAGATGGCTGGCGAAGCTGTGCCGGAACATGTGGGGGTGGACGTGCACGCCCAGTCCGCTTGACAGCGCCCAGCGCCGCAGCCGCCCCCGAATCGCGCCCGGACTCATGCGTCGGCCATTGCGGGTGATGAAGAACGCGCGTTCTTCTCCGGCGACAGGCAGCCGCGCGCGCACTTCCAGCCACACCTTCAGCGCCGCCAGCGCAGGCTCGCCGACGGGAACCGTGCGCATGTGGTCGCGCTTGCCATGTACCGTCACCATGCCTTCCGCGAAATCCACCCAGCCGTTGCGGCTGCCGCTGTCCAGGTCGAGTCCGGCCAGTTCCCCAAGCCGCAGCCCCGAGGAGTAGAACAGCTCGAACATGGCGCGATCACGACACTCCAGCGCCGATTCCGTCTCCGACTCCGCATCGAGCAGCGCCTTGGCCTGATTCTGCGACAGCGCCTTGGGCAGCATGGCAGGCGATTTTGGCGGGCGGATGCTTTCAACGGGATTGGCATGCGCGCCCCGATTGCGAATCAGCCAACGATAAAGGCCGCGCCAGGCGGAGAGGATTCGCGCAATCGAGCGCCCGGAAAGCCCCTGCCCGTGCAGGCGAGCGACGAAACGGCGAATATCGGTGACCTCCAGCGTCTGCGGCGCACGTTCGCCAGCCAGCTCAGTCAGGCGCAGCAGATCGCGCCGATAGCTTTCCAGGGTCAGTGCCGCCGCCCGCCGATGTGTCGCCAACCAGCCCAGGTAATCCTCGGCCCAGGATGGAAGAGCGGCGTCCGCGTCCACGGTCAGGAGGTCTCGGGCAGCAGAGCCGCCGAAACCAGCGCGCCAATCCGTTCGAGGTACAACGTGCCCATTTCGCTGTAGAAACGCTCAACCTCTTCGCTGCCAAGCGCAAACAGCCCCGCTATCTGGCTGCCACGGCGCAACGGTGTCAGGGCAACCGAACGGACGTGCGGAGCCATTTCGCCAAACCAGCCGAGAACCTCGATGTTGACCGGCGCGCCGCAGTGGGGGCGGGACATTGCCTCGACGAACACGCGCACGTCTTCGCTCACCGGCTGAAATTCTTCCCCTTCCTGTTCCGTCGGGGTATTCCAGATGCGCAAGGCCACATGCGGCACGGCAAAGTCATCCTGCATGCTGGCGAAAAGCGCGCGACGCTTGCCGTCATAGCCGTCCGCCACGAGAAGCGACATGGCGAGGCGATGCACTTTTTTGCCAATCACGTCGTTCTGTTCGCCAAACCGTATCAATTCGGCGAGTTTCTGTTCGAGTTGATGAATTTTGCCGCGCAGGACGTGCAGTTGCCGTTCGGTCAGCGAAATCGCATGCCCGTGACTGGGATGCGGCACGGTCAGTACACCGAGCAGATCGCTGTGTTCGGTCAGGAAGTCAGGATGCGCCCGCAAGTACTGCACGACGTCTTCGGTAGTCATCGGGTTGGTTTCTGATGAAGACATGGTTTCATGGTAACCGAAAAAATTTCTCAATAAGGACGCGCCTGCCCGACAGGTCGGGTCTTGAAACGGCGATGAACCCAGTAATACTGCTCCGGCATGGTACGCACCACGCCTTCGATCCAACTGTTCATTCGGCGGGTATCGGCTTCGACATCGGCAGTCGGAAAATTCTCCCATGCTTCGCCGATTTCCAGTTCGTAACCCGCGCCGCCCGGCAACATCCGCGTCACACAAGGCAACACCCGCGCTCCGGTCAGACGTGCCAGCCGGGAAAGCCCCGTGATGGTAGCGGCTTCCACCCCAAAAAAGGGAACAAATATCGCATCCTCTCTTCCATAGTCCATATCGGGCAGATAGTAGAACGGGCGGCCGTATTTCATCGCCCTGATGACACCACGCACACCGTCCTGCCTTGAGAGCAGAATCTGGTTGCCGAAACGCATCCGCCCCCTCAACAACCGGCTGTTGAGAACGGGATTTCTCTTTTGCCGTGCGTACATGCTCACGGAATCGAAAGACATCCCCACCCGTATCCCCCCCATGTTGAGCCCGATGAAATGTGGCGCAAGCAAAATGACCGGCGTGCCCGCCTGCACGAGATCGCGCAGATATTCTTCTCCCTTGAAGCGGATAATGCGGCGCAACCGTTCGGGCGAAGCCCACAACAGCAAACCGTGTTCGAGCATGCCGCGTCCGAGCGCCTGAAAATGCCGCAACAGCAGCCGCCTGCGCGC
>JAITWP010000189.1 GCA_031285365.1 Azoarcus sp. | reverse complement strand
GCCGCTCATGGACGATCTGCGCAAGGCCCTGGCAATCGTGCTCGACCAGACGGTCATCCGTATCGAACTGGAAAACAGGAGATTCGGGGTCAGGATTGCGGTGATTCCTGATCGTTCCTTAATCAGGCAGGCTTCTTTCGTACTGGCCGTCAACGCAAACATGCCTCCGGAGAGGATACAGGCGCAGTTTCCGGCCCAGGTCAAGATTGGGCCAGTAGAGAAAATCCGCGATCTCATCAACCTGCAACTTCCCGGCGTTACCTTGCGGCCACTGCCTGTCGCGCCAAGGGAACTCCCGTTTCATGCTGGTTTCAGCTATTTCGAAATGGATTCCCGGCACGAGTTATGGAGAGAACTGGATACAAGCGCGGCCATGGCACTGCATGTTGCCGGTGAATTTCCCGGCCTCGCGCTTGAATGTTGGGCGATACGCAAATGAGCGGTACGAAGCAGGGATTCGCGTCCGAGTACGACAGTGCCAGCGGCGTAAATCCGCTCGTGTGGGCGGCCAACCACCTTCTTGACATGATTCCGCAAATTCGCGGAATGCATCAGCTTTCCGATCCCGGGAGATTGCGGAGCCAACTGGTTACGGAGATCAACAGTTTTGAGCAGCGAGCGCAGTCTGTTGGCGTGTCGCGCGAGGATTTGATCGGGGCTCGCTACTGCCTGTGCACCGTCCTCGATGAAGTCGCGGCGTTGACGCCGTGGGGGAGTCATGGCGTCTGGGCTAGGCAGAGCCTGCTCGTCTCCTTTCACAATGAAACATGGGGCGGGGAAAAGTATTACCAGCTTCTTGCCCGTCTCGCGCAAAACCCTGAACGCCATAAAAACCTGATCGAGTTGCTGTATTACTGCAACGCCCTGGGCTTTGAAGGACGTTTCAGGATCGAGAACAATGGCTACAGCCAGCTTGAAATGCTCAAGAGGCGGATTGCCACGATCCTCAACAATTGCAAGGGGGGGTATGAAGCCCGTCTTTCACCGCGCTGGCAGGGCGTCAGCTCCACGCCGCCCGCCTGGCGGATGGTTCCTCCCTGGGTCGTGGCGATGTTGTGCGGCCTGATTGCGATGGGGGTTTACATCGCATTTTTGTTTTCGCTGAGTGATCGGCTGAATATCACCTCCGTAAACCTGAAATCCCTGGAGGTTCCAGCGTTGACCGTGCCTCCTCCTCCAAAACAAAAATCTCGGGTCGTGGAGAGCCTGTGTACCCAACTGGATAAAAAGCTGGACAAGCGCCTCGTCACGGTGAAGCCGACGCAACATAAGGATCGTTGCATCGTCACCCTGAAGGGAGACGACCTGTTCGGCTCCGGGAGCGACGTCATCCGTCCTGCTTACCTGGGGGTGCTCGACTACGTTGCCGATGAGATCCGAAATCTCCCGGTCAGTGTGATCGTACAGGGCCATACCGATAACGTTCCCATCCGCACCCTGCGTTTCCCCAACAATTACGTGTTGTCGCAGGCGCGGGCCGAATCGGTCAAGAAACGGATCGACGATCACCTGGGGAGCACGGATCGCGTCGAGGCCGAGGGACTTGGCGCAGATTACCCAAGTGCGGCGAACGACACGGCAGAGGGTCGAGCAAGGAACCGGCGCGTTGAAATTTCCATCAGGCAGTCCGCGCCTGGGCAAAGTCAATCGGGAGACCCGCAGTGATATCTTCGCTTTTCAGATTTTTGCGCTCCCGCTTCTTTTGGGTCTCGATTGGGGTCATCGCACTCTGTGCGCTGATCTGGATGTTCGGGGCTTTGCTTGCGTTTGGCGAGTTTCGCCCGTTCGAACCTGAATGGGCCCGGATTTGTCTGATCGGACTGATTCTCATCTATTGTCTGATGCGCCTGCTGATTGCGCGCTGGCGTGCCGGGCGCATGAACGAGCGCATTGCCAATATGCTGCGCTCAAGCCTGGAAGAGGAAACCTCCACGAACAAGGAGCAGGCGGTCATTCTGAAAGACCGTTTCTCCGAGGCGCTCAGTGTTTTGCGCAAGGCGCGGTTTGAATCAGGCCCGAGCACGTTCTGGGGGCGCATCATGCGCCAGGGTAAATATGTATACGAGTTGCCCTGGTACGTGATCATTGGCGCGCCGGGTGTCGGAAAAACCACGGCACTACTCAATTCCGGCCTGTCGTTCCCGCTTTCCGGGCAGATTGGCGCCGGGGCAATACGTGGCGCGGGCGGCACGCGGAATTGCGACTGGTGGTTCACGAACGAAGCCGTGTTCATCGATACCGCCGGCCGCTACACCACGCATGAAACCGACGCGCAAACGGATAAGTCGGAGTGGCGCAGCTTTCTCTCGCTGTTGAAGAAAAACCGTACCCGGCAACCGATCAATGGCGTGCTGGTGATGATGTCGGTGGGCGAACTGCTCGGGCAGAACCGGGAAGAATGCCAGAAGCATGCAGCCACTTTGCGCCAGCGTCTCGATGAACTGAAAAGCGATTTCGGGATGTCGTTCCCGGTATATCTGCTGATCAACAAATGCGATCTGATGTTGGGGTTCGATGAGTATTTTTCGGCCCTCGACCGATCCGGTCGCGCGCAGGTATGGGGCACAACCCTGCCGCTTGATCCGTCCGGGAAATACCTGTTCGATCTTGGACAACTCGCTTCCGAGTGCGATCTTTTGCAGACGCGGATCAATTCCGGTCTGGTTGATTTGTTGCTGGCCGAATCCGATCTGGCTCGCCGTGAACTGATTTACGCCTTTCCGCAGCAGTTCGGTGCGCTGACACAAGTTCTCAAAGGAATGTTGTCGGATTTGCTGGAGACCTCGCGTTTTTCGGAATCTCCGCTCCTGCGGGGTATTTATTTCACCAGTGCCACGCAGGAAGGCACGCCTTTCGACCGCGTCGTGCATGTACTTGGGCAAAGTTTTCCGGTGCAGCGCCCGCAGAAGCAGGCTGTTGCCGGAGAAGGGAAGGCCTACTTTCTGCACGAGCTTCTCAGTAAGGTCGTTTTCGGGGAAGCGCATATCGCCGGGCGGGATTGGCGCGCGGAACGGCGTTCATATGGCTGGCACGTCGGGGGATATGTCCTCAGTGTACTCGCGTTGGCAGGCGCAACGCTGGCCTGGGCTACGAGCAGGCACAACAATCAGAACTACCTTAATGACG
>JAITWP010000100.1 GCA_031285365.1 Azoarcus sp. | reverse complement strand
CCGGCCAATCATGCCGAAGACGATCTGCATGTCGGCAATGATTGCGCCGTCGACCGCCCAGAGGCTGGTGATGTCGAAATGGCCGCAGTTCACGGAATCCCACCAGGACAACAGGAAGTCTGCAACGATCATGCTCTGATGGGTGCTGCCCTGGGCCATGCTCCCGCCGGGATCATTTGCGCGGGCAACGGCGAGCAGGCGCTCGAATGCTGCCATCTCGTCAGGTCGTATGACGGGGACTTCCGGAGTGGTGATGGTTTCCATGTCGTTCTCCTTTTGATTGACCTTCGCCTCACGGTTGGGGGTTCTTTGATACGTTCATTCGGCGCGCATTTGCGGGAACAGAATGACATCACGAATCGCGGGACTGTCGGTGAGCAGCATCGCCAGACGGTCGATCCCGATGCCACAGCCGCCGGTGGGAGGCAGACCGATTTCGAGTGCGCGGATGTAGTCGGCATCATAGTACATGGCTTCTTCATCCCCCGCGTCCTTGGCCGCCGCCTGGGCACGGAAGCGGGTGGCCTGATCCTCAGGGTCGTTCAACTCGGAGAAGCCATTGGCAATTTCGCGGCCTACGATGAAAAGCTCGAAGCGTTCGGTGATGTCGGGGTTGTCGTCGGAGGCGCGGGCCAGCGGGGAGACTTCGACCGGATAGTCGATGATGAAGGTGGGATCCCACAGTTCGGCTTCCGCCGAGGCTTCAAAAAGCTGTAGTTGCAGACTGCCCAGACCGCCGGGTTTGACCTTTTCGCCCAAGTCCTGAATTTTTTGCGCAAGCCAGACGGGATCGGCGAGTTGTGCTTCGGTAAAACCGGGATGGTATTTGCGAATCGCTTCGATGATGGTGAGTCGGGCGAAGGGCCTGGAGAAATCGAGCGTGCGCCCCTGATAGACGAAGGTTTCAGTTCCGAGCGCCTCGCGCGCAGCCTGACGGATCAGCCCTTCGGTGAAGTCCATCAGCGTGCGGTAGTTTGCGTAGGCCTCGTAGAACTCCATCATGGTGAACTCGGGGTTGTGCCGTGGCGACAAACCTTCGTTCCTGAAATTGCGGTTGATCTCGAAGACTTTCTCAAAGCCGCCCACGACCAGCCGCTTGAGGTAAAGCTCGGGCGCGACGCGCAAATAAAGCGCCATGTCGAGGGCGTTGTGATGGGTCACGAAGGGCTTGGCCGTGGCGCCGCCCGGAATGGAATGCATCATGGGGGTTTCGACTTCGAGGAAGCCATGGCCGCACATGTAGTTGCGGATCGACTGCACCAGTCGGCTGCGGGCAACGAAGGTGAAGCGCGACTCCTCGCTCATGATGAGGTCGATGTAACGCTGCCGGTATCGGGACTCGGTGTCGGTGAGGCCGTGAAACTTGTCGGGCAGAGGACGCAGGCTCTTGGTGAGCAGGCGCAGCGTTTCGGCCTTGACGGTCAACTCGCCCGTCTTGGTCTTGAAGAGCGTACCAATGCAGCCAACGATGTCGCCAATGTCCCAGCGCTTGAAGTCGGCATAGACTTCCTCGCCAACCGCATCGCGCATCACATAAAGCTGAAGCTTGCCGGACAGATCCTGGATCGTGACGAAGCTTGCCTTGCCCATGAGACGCTTGAGCATGATCCGTCCGGCAACCTTGACGGCGATGGGGGTCGCTTCCAGCACCTCGGGATCTTTGCCCGCGTACAGTTCGTCGAGCTTGCCGGCAGTGTTCTCGCGCGCAAAGTCGTTCGGGAACGCCCGCCCGGTAGCGCGCCACTGGGCAAGTTTTTCGCGACGCTCGGCAATGATGTGGTTTTCGTCCTGGGAAGCGGTGGCGTTGTGATCGGTCATGGTCAGTCGCGTGAAGAAAGCTATAATTGTCGCAGGCATGGACGCCCGGAGCAAATCGGGGTGAAGATTACAGCCTGTTTACCGGCTTTGTCGGATATGGATGGAGTGCAATGACGTTATGGACTAGACTTGAGCCATTCTGCGCTTGAACCATGTTCCTTCCGCGCGCAATCGTTCATGATGAGGCGATCCGGTTCAAGTAAAGATGACACATACTTGTATTTACTTATTTTGCACATTACCAGGGGATGAAGATGGGAATCGCGTTATTCGGGTGGTTCAAAGACACGGCGGGGCGGCTCTTTGGAGGGAAGACCGCTGCCCGTTCGCGGAAAATGTCGCCCAACTCGATGCTTGAGCCAGCCTTATTGAATTTTGATAATTTAGGAAAACAACCAGGACTGTTCCAGGAGTTTCATTTCTCCGGAAGGATCACGCACCACGTCATGGATGAGTCGCTATGGCGCGATTTCGAGACGTTCTACCGTGCCCCACAGCCTTTGTCATGGTGGCTGATCACCGCCAAGGCGGGTTCAGGCAAAAGCCGTGCGGCACTCGAATTCTGCAAGGCACTGGAAACGGGTAAGGCCGAGTTCCGTTTCCCGGATGAAACCGCCGAGCCGATCGAGGTCAAACCGGTTGCGGGCGAGAATTTCTCGCCCTGGAAAACCGGTTTTCTGAACCTCGCAGGAACTCCTTTTTCCACCTGGAAGGACTGGAAGCCCGAACAGGATACCCTGCTGGTGTTCGACCGGGCGACCAAGCATTACAACGATGGTTCCCGTCTGTGCACAGGATGGCAGGATGGCGAGGAAGTCCGCCAGCGTTTCAATGTTGCCGAAATCATCAAGCTTCTTGCCGACAAGGCGGAACAGGGCGAGTTCGGTCGGTTTCGTGTGCGATTGCTGCTGCTGGAGCGGGAACACGCGGGGCGGGACTGGTACAAGGATGTACCCGTGGATTCCTCCCTGCGTTTCAAGAATGAACCGACTCCGCTGCCGCCGGTAACACCGGAAGGGCTGTTCGGAATTGCGCAGGATGTATGGAAAAACGTCGGTGTATCTCCCCTGCCCTGCGACACTTCCGATGCTTTCCTGGAAAAGCTGTTTTCCGTGGATAGCGACCGGAGACCACTGTTCGCCATGCTGCTGGCGTCGGCAATGACTACTGACGCAGAGGCTGCGTTCTCCCGGAGCGATGTGCTGAAACTTGCCCTTCAGGGCGGATATGAGCGCGTCTTGCGGCTCGCAGGCGAAGAGGGCGCCGCGCAGGCCATGAGAATCCTGACGCTCTCCACCCTGACAGGCGGCAGGCTCGGCGCTTGCGACCTG
>JAITWP010000114.1 GCA_031285365.1 Azoarcus sp. | reverse complement strand
GGCTCCCAGGGGCGGACAAACGGCGGCGTCCCTTTGAAATTTCACGGGTTCCACTGTTCGACGACACGGGCCAGTTGTACCGTATCGTCGGCACCGCGCGTGACCTGACCGCGCGCTATGAAACCGAATCCCGCGAGCAGGTCATCGGTCAGATATTCGACCATATCAGTGAAGCTCTCATGATTCTCGACAAGGATCTGCGAATCGTAATCATCAACCAGGTGCTGCGACATATCACCGGCTACAGTGAAGAAGAGTTGATAGGACATTTTCCGGATGAATTCCTCGACACCCGGTTCAATCGGCGCTTCATCCGTATCCTGATGAAAAACAGAGGTTCATGGAACAGCGAAATTCGCCTCCTCAACAAGAAAGGAGTTGAAAAAACCTTCCTGTGCCGCATCACTTCCATCACCGACAAACAGTCCCGGCCGAAAAACTGGATCGTGTTCCTGAACGATCTCTCCAAGCACCACGAAACCGAAGAGCGCATCAAACGCCTCACCACCATCGACTCCCTCACCGGCCTGCCCAACCGTAAAGGCTTTCTCGACAGCCTCGATGAAAACCTGACCAACTACAACGTGGATGCCCTGGTGGTGCTCAACCTCAATCACATGGGCCGGATCAATGATGCCTACGGGCATCAGGCTGGCGACTTCCTCCTTCAGCGGATATCCAGCCGCATCCGGAAGACATTGCGCGACCATGACGTCGTCGGTCGCCTGGGCGACGACAATTTCGGCATCCAGTTGATCTCCAGCAACCTGAAAAACATCGAGCTTGTCATCAAAAAGATCATGACAACCATTGCGAGCCCGGTTATTTACAGAGGCCAACCGATCATCTGCACTGCCTGTGCCGGCATCTGCCTGGTTTCCGGCAGCCACCAAAATACCGAAGACCTGCTGCGCAAAGCCGACTCTGCCATGCGTCAGGCACGAGAGGTTGGCGTCAACTCCTACCGTTTCTTCTCGGAAAACCTCGGCAAAACCCTGATTCAGCGAGTACAGCGCGAAACCGACCTGCGTGGCGCCCTGGGACGGCAGGAATTGGCGCTCTACTACCAACCCCAGATAGACATCCAGAGCGGACGCATCTGCGGCTGCGAAGCCCTGCTGCGCTGGAAGCATCCCCAACATGGATTGATCCCGCCGCTCGAATTCATCCCGCTTGCCGAAGAAACGGGACTCATCCTGCCCATCGGCAAATGGATACTGGAAGAAGCCTGCCGCCAGAACAGCGTGTGGCAAAAACAGGGACTGCCTCCCATCGTCATGGCGGTCAACCTTTCGGTTGTGCAACTACGGCACGAGCAACTGATCGACGATGTTTCCCTGGCACTGGAGCACTCCGGACTCGATCCGCGCTGGCTGGAACTTGAAGTCACCGAGAGCGTCCTGCTGGCAGAACAGATGATCTCAGCGCTTCGAGCCCTGAAAGCACTGGGTATAGGACTCTCCATCGACGATTTCGGTACCGGCTATTCCAGCCTCGCCTATCTGCGGCATTTCCCGTTCAACAAGCTCAAGATCGACCAGACCTTCATTCGCGATCTGAACACCGACAGCGGCGCCGCCATCGTGCGCATGGTGCTGGACATGGCTCGCGAGTTGCGCCTGCAAACGCTGGCTGAAGGCGTTGAAACAGAAGAGCAGATGAACATCCTCCTGGACTACCAATGCAAGGAATATCAGGGTTACCTGTGCAGCAAACCAGTTACGGCTGCCTCCTTCACGCAACTGTTGCAAAACGTCGAGTCGACGGTTGAGGCGTAAACGCGTTTAATATTCGCCCTCCATAGCCTGCAACAGAGATTTGTCCAATGGCTCAATACGTCATGTCCATGCTCCGCGTGAGCAAAATCGTCCCGCCCAAGCGCCAGATCATCAAAGACATTTCGCTGTCCTTCTTCCCCGGCGCAAAAATTGGTCTTCTTGGCCTGAACGGCGCGGGGAAGTCTACCGTGCTCAAGATCATGGCCGGAGTGGAAACCGAATTTGATGGTGAAGTGCAATGGCAACCGAGCCTCTCCATCGGCTACCTGCCCCAGGAACCGCAACTCGACCCCACGAAAACCGTCAAACAGGAAGTCGAAGCCGCCTTCAGTGAAATTACCCAGGCACAGGCACAGCTCGATGCCGTCTATGCCGCCTATGCCGAGCCGGATGCCGACTTCGACAAGCTCGCCGAAGAACAGGCAAAACTCGAAGCCATCATCTCCACCGGCGGGTCCGACATCGAAAACCAGATGGAAATCGCCGCCGACGCCTTGCGGCTGCCACCGTGGGAGGCCCGGATCAGTCACCTTTCCGGTGGAGAAAAACGCCGCGTCGCGCTGGCCAGGCTTCTCCTCTCCAAGCCCGACATGCTCCTGCTGGACGAGCCCACCAACCATCTCGACGCCGAATCCGTCGAATGGCTCGAACAATTCCTTCTGCGGTTTCCCGGCACGGTCGTTGCCGTCACACATGACCGCTATTTTCTCGACAACGCCGCCGAGTGGATTCTCGAACTCGACCGTGGTTGCGGCATTCCATGGAAAGGCAACTACTCCTCCTGGCTCGAACAGAAAGGAGCGCGGCTGGAACAGGAACAAAAACAGATCGACGCCCACATGCGCGCGATGAAACAGGAACTCGAATGGGTGCGCTCCAACCCCAAGGCGCGGCAGGCCAAATCCAGGGCACGGCTTACCCGCTTCGAGGAGATGTCGAGCTTCGAATATCAGAAGCGAAACGAAACTCAGGAAATTTTCATCCCTGTTGCCGAGCGGCTGGGTGACAAAGTGATCGAATTCAACGGAGTCACCAAGGCTTTCGGCGACAAACTGTTGATGGATCAACTCTCCTTCATCGTGCCACCGGGTGCAATCGTCGGCATCATCGGCCCCAATGGCGCAGGCAAATCGACGCTCTTTAAAATGCTCACCGGACAGGAAACACCCGATTCCGGCGAAGTCGTCATCGGCCCCACCGCCAAGCTCGCCTGTGTCGATCAGACACGCGACTGCCTCGATGGCAACAAGACGGTATTCGAAGAACTGGCAGACGGCGCGGACGTGCTCACTATCGGCAAGTTCGAGATGCCCAGCCGCGCCTACATCGGCCGCTTTAACTTCAAGGGCGCGGACCAGGGCAAACAGGTCGGCAAGCTCTCCGGTGGAGAGCGCGGGCGGCTCCACCTCGCCAAGACTCTGATGGCGGGCGGTAACGTGCTGCTGCTCGATGAGCCTTCCAACGACCTGGACGTAGAAACGCTTCGTGCGCTGGAAGATGCTCTGCTGGAATTTGCAGGCGTGGCGCTCGTCATCTCACACGACCGCTGGTTCCTCGACCGCATCGCCACCCACATCCTTGCGGCCGAAGGCGATTCTCAATGGACATTCTTTGCTGGCAACTACCAGGAATACGAAGCGGACAAGAAAAAGCGCCTGGGCGAAGAAGGCGCAAAACCCAAGCGGATCCGTTACAAACCCATCGCGCGCTGAACTCAGCGCGTGACCCGTAACGTCGATCCGTTTCCGACCAGTCTCACCTGTTCGCCGGGCTGGAAGTCCTCGCCGCCATCCGCCTGCACCACCGCAACATATTCGCCGCTGTCGAGCAACTGGACGGTAATTTCCAGTGCCTCCCTGCGGGTAGCGGATTCTTCTATGGCTGCGCCGGCCAAGCCTCCTACTATGCCGCCAACCAAGGCTCCGGCAAGCGAACCATGATGATAGTGTCCATAGTAGCCTCTGTGGCGATGGCCTCCAACAGTACTACCTATCACGGTACCCGCGACAGCGCCTGCCATTGCGCCACCACCACTCCTGCTACCCTCTACCGTCACCAGTCGCACACTCTCGATGACACCGAACTGGACGCTCATGGGTCTGCGCGCTTCGCGCTGGGAATAGTCGTCCGCTCTATGGGAAGCGCAGCCGCTGACGAGAAGCAGCGCGGTAGACAGCAGGACGGCTTTCAGGATCGAGTGCTTGTTCATATCAAACTCTCTTCAGGATAGGTTCAAGATAACGGCACGTTTCTGATCAGCGCCCCCGTGCAGATTCTACGCAGCACTCTATAACAGTTTATCGTAACGACAAAAGGAAAGGCTTCCATCAAAATGTAACCAAATGTAGTGAAACCCCTCTCCAGGCACTGCGGGGCTTTATTTTGGACATCCCCTGCCTTTAATCGCTACAATCCGGGTTTTTGCGGCGGCGTTCCAATCCCGTTGTCGCCTCGGTACTGCCCATAAGGAGAATTCCATGCCCATAAAGGTTGCCATCAACGGTTTTGGCCGCATTGGTCGCTGCACTTTCCGCGCCATCTTCGAGCGAGGGCTGCAGGACGAAATCGATGTAGTAGCCATCAACGACCCTGGTGAGTTCGCCGCTCATGTCCACCTGTTGAAATACGACACCACGCACGGGCGCTTCAACGCGACGGTCGAAACCGAAGGCGACAACACGCTGATTGTC
>JAITWP010000112.1 GCA_031285365.1 Azoarcus sp. | reverse complement strand
GAGCTCGTCAACGCCGCCAACGAAAGTTACCGCCTGTCCGAAGCCCGCTACCGTGGAGGTCTCGACAGTCACCTCGTCCTGCTCGACGCTCAGCGATCTCAATATGGCGCCGAACAGGAACTGATTGCCACTCGACTGGCCGAAGCCAGTAACCGGGTAATGCTCTACAAGGTTCTCGGCGGCGGCTGGAAATAGTCAACAAAAAACGACAAACGTCTGGGAAATCGTGATTTTCCAGCGTTTGTCGTTTCTGTTCCGTCCAGTCCTGATGTGGCGTGCGCTTTAATTCCTTTAATTAGCAAGTATGTGTCGCAAGAATCCGTACTTTGCGGTAAGGTTCGGGGCTGCTGACAAAATGGAAACAAACGAGGGAAGCACAGCAATGAATACAAGCAACGACACTTCTTTTACCGTAATGACAGAAGAGAAAATTCTGGCTGCGCCGGAGTCCGAATACATGTCGCCGCAACAACTGGACTTTTTTCGTCAGCGCCTGCAAGAAGAAAGAAGACTGCTCCTTAGCAACGCACAGGCAACCACCACTCACTTGCAGGACAACGAATCCACTCCCGATCCTTCCGATAGGGCCAGCGTGGAAGAAGAACATACTCTGGAATTACGGGTACGCGACCGCGAGCGCAAAATGCTGAAAAAAATAGAAGACGCCATTACACGCATCGACTCCGGCGATTACGGTTATTGCGAAGAAACGGGAGAACCCATCGGTGTCGCCCGCCTGCTCGCCCGTCCCACCGCCACCCTGTCGATCGAAGCGCAGGAGCGCCGCGAAAAGCTCAAGAAAATGCACGGAGGCTGACATAGCGGTGAGCCGCCTGCTCATAAGCTTTCTCCGCTTCCTGATCCGCTGCTATCAGTTGGGTATCAGCCCGCTACTAGGGCCGCGTTGCCGGTTTTACCCAAGCTGTTCCGAATACGCGCTCGAAGCCCTTGCCGTACATGGCCTTTTCAAGGGATGTCGGCTGATGTTTACGCGCATTTTGCGCTGCCACCCCTGGCACCCCGGCGGGCTTGATCCTGTGCCGCCTCGTTCTGAGTAGTCACCGCCGCCAGAACGCGGGCGTAAGCACCACCAACAACGTAAAGATTTCCAGCCGCCCCAGGATCATTGTGAAGGCGAGCACCGCCGTCTGAAAATCGTTCAGGCTCTGGAAAGTGGAAGAGGGGCCGATCGAACCAAGACCGGGGCCGGTGTTGTTGAGACAGGTAACGACAGCCGAAAAGGCAGCGACGAGTTCCAGTCCGTTTGCCGACAACAGCAAGGTCAGCACGGCAATGCTGATCATGTACATGAAACTGAAACCGAGCACGGCATGCAGCACCCCATCCCCTACGGGCTGACCGGCGAGACGCACTGGGTGCACGGCGCTGGGGTGCAGCGCGCGGATAAATTCACGCCACACCTGTTTGTAGAGAATGATCGCGCGCATCATTTTGATACCGCCGCCTGCCGAACCGGAACAGGCCACGAAACTGCCAAGAAAAAGCAGCCAAAGCTGTGTGAACATCGGCCACTGAGTGAAGTCGACCGTAGTTAACCCGAGCGAAGTCGCCATCGAAACCACATGAAAACTGACGCGGCGCAGGGTGCTGAAAAACCCGCCATCAATGCCGCTGTACATCAGGTAAACCACCAGCAGAATGACGCTGATTGCCAGCGCCCCAAAGAAAAACGGAATTTCCGGATCACGCCGGTAGGGTGCAAATGAGCGCCGCGAGAGCGCGAGATAATGCGTCGCAAAATTCAGCGCCGAAGCAAGCGCAAAAACCATGACAATCAATTCGACTGCGGTGCTGTCATACCAGGCCAATGAAGCATCGTGGTTGGAAAAACCACCCAACCCCACGACCGAAAAAGTCATGGTGAGCGCATCCCACCCTCCCAGCCCCGCCAGCCACAGCGCCAGACCGCACCCTAGGGTGAGCAGGATGTAAGTGCCCCACAAACCCTTGGCGGTTTCGGCAATGCGGGGGGTGAGGCTGCTTTCCTTCATCGGCGTGGGGGTTTCGGCCTTGAAAAGCTGTCGCCCGCCGATGCCGAGCAACGGCAGGATGGCCACCACCAGCACGATGATCCCCATGCCCCCGATCCAGTGCAGGTAAGTGCGCCACAGATTGATCGACACCGGCAGATCGTCAATGCCGGTGAGCACCGTGGCGCCGGTAGCGGTCAGCCCGGAAGCCGCCTCAAAATATGCCTCGATGACAGAAAGTGCGGGAAGGTGTGCCAATAACGGCAGGGCGCCGAACACAGGCAGTATCAGCCAAGTCATGGCAACCAGGAAAAAACCGTCACGCACTCTCAGGTCACGGCGGTAACGGTGGGTCAGGGCAAAGAGCGTCACACCGCTCGCCAGGGTCACGAGGAAGGCCAGATCGAAAGCTCTGGCAGCAGCATCTCCCAAATATTGCGACACCAAAAGCGGAAACAACATCAATAACCCGAAAATGGCAATGATCAGGCCAAGGGCGTTGAGTGGCGCGGCATGGGCGCGAAACAGAATGCGCAGCATCTATAGAAAAGTGAAGCCGACCTGGAACAGTTTTTCGACTTTTTTCACCAGGTTCTTGTGCGGACAAAACACAATGACATGGTCTCCGCTCTTGATCACCGTGTCACTGTTCGGGATGAGTATCTCGCGGCTTTCATCTGTGCCGGGGGTTTCACGCACGATGGCGCTGATCGTAACGCCTTCGGGCAAATGGATCTCTCCGACGGTGCGCCCGACTACCCTGGAATTGCTGCGCTCCCCATGCGCAACGATTTCAAGCGCCTCCGCCGCGCCGCGCCGCAGACTGTGCACGGCCACGACATCCCCCCGGCGCACATGGGCAAGCAGCACGCCGATGGAAGCCTGTGCAGGCGAGATGACGATGTCGATCAGACCGCCTTCGACCAGGCCGACGTAGCTCTTGCGGTTGACCAGCGCCAGCGTATGGTGCGCACCCATACGCTTGGCAAGCGTAGCCGACATGATGTTGTCTTCCGCGTCATCGGTAAGCGCCACGAACAGATCGGTTTCGTCGATTCCTTCATTTTCGAGCAATTGTTCGTCGGTCACGTTGCCGTGCAGAACCAGCGTGTCATGTAGGCGGGTGGCAAGCTTTTCGGCGCGGCGCGCATCAATTTCGATGACTTTGACGTTGAAATCGCTATCGAGCGACATCGCCAAGCGAGAACCGATATTGCCGCCCCCGGCAATCATGATTCGCCGCATGGGCAAGAATGCACCACGCAACCCCTCCATGACCGCACGCACATAGTGAGCGGAAACAAGGCAAAAAACTTCATCACCCGGCATGATGATGGTCTTGTCGGAAGGAGTGATGGGGCGACCCGCGCGATAAATCGCCGCGATATGTGCATTCATTTGCAGCAATTGGGCACTCAAATCGAGCAGCGGGC
>JAITWP010000287.1 GCA_031285365.1 Azoarcus sp. | reverse complement strand
GGACACCGGCAGCGGCATTCCCGCCTCCGATCTGCCGCACGTCTTCGACCGCAG
Source organism: Azoarcus sp. (assembly GCA_031285365.1). Classification (GTDB taxonomy): domain Bacteria; phylum Pseudomonadota; class Gammaproteobacteria; order Burkholderiales; family Rhodocyclaceae; genus WRNU01. The sequence continues at coordinate 3,606 of JAITWP010000287.1, read as the reverse complement.
CTATACCACCAAGGAAGACGGCAACGGCCTCGGCCTCAACCTGGCCAAGCGCATCTGCGACCGCTTCGGCTGGCGCATCGACATTCAAAGTGAAAAAGGCAAAGGGACGCGCGTCACGCTCGTTCTCGCGCCGTAACGCCACGGACGCCTCCCTCTCGCCAGGCGAATGCGCCGGCGCTCATCCCAACGACTTCCGCGTCGCTTTTTCATAACATAACTTTTCATTCCAAATAATCGACATGAAAGCAGGCACGCTTCTTAAGCCTCTCCTAAGAAGCATCAGATTTCCCTAAGGCGCTCTTAATCCGCCGCCGACATCATCCCTGCCGCGCTGATTCAAGCTGATCCCTGTCGATGCTTGGGCGGTCGCGCGATCAATCCATGTTTCTCCGCGTGGAAGGAGCTACGCATTCGATGGCTGCCAGTGCCTTTCATTCGGCACTGGCGTTTTTTTCAGATGAACTTCAACACGCTCTTATCGTCATTCAGCCACTTGGAGGTGGTATGTCTCATACAAGATTTTCGCTCTGGCGTCCCTGGCAGCGTACTCTCGCCGGATTCGCGGTCGGCGCGGCGCTGGCCATTGGCGTTTCGCCCGTGCAGGCCCTGCCCAGCTTCGCGCGCCAGACCGGCATGGAGTGCGCGAGTTGTCACGTCGGCGGTTTCGGGCCGCAACTGACGCCGGCAGGCACTCTGTTCAAAATGGGCGGCTATACCGACAGCGACGGCAAGGACGGCAAAATTCCGCTGTCCGCCATGGTGATCGGTTCGTACACGCACACGCGGGAAGACCAGGATCCCGAACCAGGGCTCAAAGCCAACAATAATCTGAAAATGAACGAAGCCGCGCTGTTTTTCGCAGGTAGGGTCACCGATTCCATCGGCGGCTTCGCGGAACTCAACTACGACGGCATCGAGCACAAAACCGCGGTGGATCGCGTGGACTTCCGCTATGCCCGCGCCCTGAGACTGGACGGTCGCGACGCCACGTTCGGCATCTCCGTCAACAATACGCCGTCGTCCTCGGACCCATTCAACACGCTGCCGGCCTCGATCTTCCCCTACACGGATTCTCCCGCGGCGGTCGGCACCGGCGAATCCGCCACCCTCATCAACGGCGGCTTGGAGCACCGGGTGCTTGGCGCCGTCGCCTACGCCAACTACGGCGGGTTGTACGGTGAACTGGGCAGCTATGGTTCGCTCTCGCCGTCGCTGCAAAGCAAGATCGGCCAGGGCCGCGATTACCAAAGACTGAGCATGGGCAGCAACGCGTACTGGCGGCTGGCCTGGATGCAGGATCTCAAGACGCAGGCCTTCCATGTCGGCGTGTTCGGCTGGTCGGCCGACGTGCAGCCCGATCGCACCGTGGCCTCGCCCAAGGACCGCTACCATGACGTCGGCGTGGATGCGGGTTATCAACTGCTGGGCAACCGCGAACACATGCTCACCCTCAACGGCAGCTACGTACGCGAGCACCGCACCGACATCGAGGGCGCGAAGTCGTCGCTGCGCGAAACCCGCCTCAACGCGTCCTACTACTATCAACAGACCTGGGGCGCCAGCATCGGCCGGTTTGCCACCACCGGCTCCGACCCGGCGGCGGCCACCCGCGGCCAGATGTTGCAGCTCGACTGGACGCCCTGGGGCAAGGAAAACGCCAACCCGCCCGCTTTTCTGAGCCTGGCCAACCTGCGTCTGGGCCTGCAGTACTGGAATTACAACGAATTCGGCGGCCTCAGTTCGGGAGCGAAGGATCACAACACCACGTACCTGTTCAGCTGGCTGAGCTTTTGACATGAGGCGCGCAAGAATCATGAACCAGTCTTTCATCCGTCCGCTCCTTTGCGGCGCCGTCCTGGCGGTGTGGACCGCGAACGCCAATGCGCAGATAAGCGGCGACGCCAGCGATGGCGAAGACGTTTTCACCGCCAACTGCGGCGAATGCCACAGCGTCAGGGAGGGCAAGGACAAGCGCGGGCCATCTCTTTATGGCATGTATGGAGCCAAGGCGGCGCAACGGCCCGGCTTCAAGTATTCCGACGCCCTCCTGACCAGCGGCCTCGTGTGGGATGCCGAGACCCTCGCGCGCTATCTCACCGATCCGCGCGGTGCGGTGCCAGGCAGCAAGATGAAGTTCGACGGTCTGGCCGACGCGCAGGAGCGCGCCGACGTGATCGCCTACATGGCGACCCTGGGCCTGCCCTGAACCCAGGCCTGGCGCGCCAGCCCAGGCCCAATCCACGGCACCCGGCCACGCACCGAACCATCGGTGCGTGGTTTTCTTATGGAACCGATGGCGGGCCGCCTCATACCCTCCGCTTGCGCGGGGTAGTGGATGGACAGTTCCATAAGCGCTTACTACCATGACGGCTTCTTGGTTCAGAGGAGTCGTTCATGTCGCAGGCAAATCGTTTCTCTTCAATTGCATTTTTTCCTGTGCTGAGCCTCGCGCTCGCCTCATCATTCGCCGCCGCCCAGCCGGTGCAGCCGGGCGTGCTGCCGGAGGGCATGGAAATCACCCGAATATCCGCGACGGACGAGCTGATGCATTAAACAGGTTCAAATACGCTAAACATCCTTGCGGCCAAGCTTAAGGGCAAGGCCCGCGCCAAGGCGGCTGTGTTTTCTGCTATAGATAAGCCCGGCTGTCAGAACATAAGAGCCGGTGGATAAAACATGCATGATAATGCCATAAACCCCGTCGTTGCCGGTAAAAGAAGGCATGAATGAGTTTAGCACAATCGACGCGACCCCTATCACAAGGCCGGGCAGTGGCCCGAACACGAAGCCGGCGATGAGTATCGGGATATCCGAGAGCTCAAACTGCAGGTATGTCGCCGCCGGCAGTATCGGGAAACGGACGAAAGAGCAGATGACCGCAACAGCGAGCATCCGGCCCATCTTCGCCAGTTTCATCGTACGCGATTTGACGTTTAAATTCTTTTCAGGCATAAATGTCCCTCCCTTCCGGACTGTGACCGTCGGCGCCGGATTCGGACCGGCTCAGCTCTCGCTCGCGGGCTTGTCGCCTTGATAGATAAAAAAATACCTTTGGCGCTTCACCGCCGGTGGGGAATTTCACCCCGCCCCCGAAACGTATAACTAATGCCATCATCTTAGAGTATTGGCATATTCGTGTCAATGAGAAACTTTGTGATAAAATTCGTTCAAATGATGATTTTGAATGAAGAGCAATTGAATGCATATGGGCGGCGGCTTGGGGCGGGGGCCGGGCCCGGCGCTGTCTTTGCCTTGGTCGGTGAGCTGGGTACGGGCAAGACGACGCTGGCGAAAGCGATCGCTGCGGGGCTCGGGGTGGCCACGCCGGTCACGAGCCCGACGTTCACTTTGATAAACGAATACATGTCCGGCCGGCTTCCGCTCTACCACTTTGACGTCTATCGGCTGGAAGGGAAGAAGGATCTTTCTGATTTGGGCTTCGAAGAATATCTCTTTGGCGGTGGGGTCGCCGTCATCGAGTGGGCGGATCGAATAGAGGGGTTGCTTCCGGATGGGGCGTTTCGGATCGAACTGAGCTATACGGAGGATCCTTGCATCCGGCGGGTGGACATGTATTCGTTTATCAAAGTGAACGTCGGGCTCGTG
>JAITWP010000089.1 GCA_031285365.1 Azoarcus sp. | reverse complement strand
ACCTGATCGAGTCCATGATCGCCACCGCGCGTGAAGTCGGCGCAGAAATTCCCTACAGCGCCACGACCGAATACATCAACACCATTCCGGCCGAACGGCAGCCGCGCTATCCCGGCGATCCGGACATGGAAATCCGAATCCATTCCCATATTCGCTGGAACGCGATGGCAATGGTGGTACGCGCCAACAAGCACACCAACGTCGGCGGCCACATCGCCTCGTTTGCTTCCGCCGCCGCACTCTACGACGTGGGTTTTGCGCATTTCTGGAAAGCGCCCTCCAGCCAGTCGGCCGGAGATCTCATCTTTTTCCAGGGCCATTCCGTGCCGGGCATCTATGCGCGGGCGTTTCTTCTCGGGCGACTCACCGAGGAACAACTGGATCATTTTCGCCAGGAAACGGGCGGAAAAGGCATCTCCTCCTATCCGCATCCCTGGCTGATGCCGGACTTCTGGCAGTTCCCCACCGTTTCGATGGGCCTTGGCCCCATCCAGGCAATCTATCAGGCGCGGTTCATGAAATACCTCGCCAGCCGCGACCTGATCGACGCCCAGGACGCGGAGCAACGCAAGGTATGGGCCTTCCTCGGCGACGGAGAGACCGACGAGGTGGAGGCCCTCGGCGCCATCGACATGGCGGGCCGGGAAAGGCTCGACAACCTGATTTTCGTCATCAACTGCAACCTGCAGCGGCTCGACGGCCCCGTGCGCGGCAACGGCAAGATCATCCAGGAACTGGAGGCGCTCTTCCGGGGAGCGGACTGGAACGTCATCAAGGTGATCTGGGGCACGCACTGGGATGCACTGCTGCGACGCGATCAGAAAGGCATCCTCAAGAAGCGCATGATGGAAGCCTGCGACGGCGAATATCAGACGTTCAAGGCGAAAAACGGCGCCTATGTGCGCGAACATTTCTTCAACACGCCGGAACTGAAGGAACTCGTCGCGGACTGGACGGACGAGGACATCTGGCAACTGAATCGCGGCGGACACGATATTTTCAAGGTCTTTTCCGCCTATCACGCCGCCGTCCATCACAAGCACCAGCCGACCGTGATTCTGGCGAAAACCATCAAGGGTTTTGGAATGGGCACGGCGGGCGAAGCGATGAACATTTCGCACCAGCAAAAGAAAATGGATCGGGACTCCATTGCCCGTTTCCGCGATCGCTTTCATTTGCCGGTCTCCGACGAAGACCTCGAAAAGCTGCCCTACCTGACTTTCCCCAAAGACTCCGCCGAACACCAATACATGCAGAAATGCCGCGCCGACCTGGGCGGCTACCTGCCGCAACGGCGCTCGAAAGCCGCGCCGCTCCAGACGCCGACACTGGCCGCATTCGAGTCGCTCCTCAAGGCTTCCGGCGAAGGGCGGGAACTCTCCACCACGATGGCGCTGGTGCGCATCATGAACATGCTGCTGCGGGACAAGGCCATCGGCCAGCACGTCGTCCCCATCGTGCCGGACGAATCACGAACCTTCGGCATGGAAGGCATGTTCCGCCAGTACGGCATCTGGAACCAGGAAGGCCAGAAATACGTGCCGGAAGACCACGACCAGTTGATGTTCTACCGGGAATCCAAGACCGGGCAGGTTCTCCAGGAAGGCATCAACGAAGCGGGCGCGATGAGCGACTGGATTGCCGCCGCCACGGCGTACTCCGTGCACGGCGTGCAGACGATTCCCTTCTATATCTGCTACTCCATGTTCGGCCTGCAACGCACGATGGATCTCGTCTGGGCGGCGGGGGATCAGCGTTCGCGCGGTTTCCTGATCGGGGGCACGGCAGGACGCACCACCCTGAACGGCGAAGGCTTGCAGCACGAGGACGGACACAGCCTCATCCTCGCCAATCTCGTTCCCAACTGCGTGAGCTTTGATCCGACGTTCCAGTATGAAGTCGCGGTGATCGTGCAGGACGGCCTGCGTCGGATGCACCAAGAACAGGAAGACGTGTTCTATTACCTCACCGTCATGAACGAGAACTACGAACACCCCGACATGCCCGTTGGCGCGGAAGCCAACATCATCAAGGGCATGTACCTCTTCCGGCAGGGCGCGGCTTCCAACGGCCCGAGGGTGCAACTGCTCGGCTCGGGCACCATCTTCCGCGAAGTCATTGCCGCCGCCGACCTGCTTCGGGACGATTGGGGCGTGGAGGCCGATCTCTGGAGTTGCCCCGGCTTGAACGAACTCACCCGTGAGGGCCAGGACGTTGCGCGCTGGAACATGCTGCATCCGCTGGAGACCGCAAGAAAATCGCATGTCGAAACCTGCCTGGACGCCACCCGTGGCCCCATCATCGCCGCCACCGACTACGTGCGGCTGTACGCCGAACAGATCCGACCCTTCGTCCACCGCCGCTACGTAACGCTTGGCACGGACGGTTTCGGGCGCTCGGACACGCGCGAGGCGTTGCGGCATTTCTTTGAGGTCGACCGTCGCTGGATCACCGTCGCATCCCTGAAGGCGCTGGCCGACGACGGCGGGCTGCCGCGCGAAAAAGTGGCCGAAGCGATTGCCAAATACGGACTGGACATCGACAAACCGAATCCGCTGACGGTTTGAGGACAAAGACATGAACCAACTGACAGAAATCAAGGTTCCCGACATCGGCGATTTTTCCGATGTGCCCATCATCGACATTTACATCAAACCCGGAGATACCGTGGCGCTGGACGATGCGCTGGTGACGCTGGAATCGGACAAGGCAACGATGGACGTGCCTGCCACTGCCGCGGGCGTGGTCAGGGAAGTGCTGGTAAAGCTGGGCGACCGGGTTTGTGAAGGTCATCTGCTGGTTCGCGTGGAAAGCGGCGTCTCTGCGGCGGCGGAGTCCCAGGCAGCGGTTACCCCTGCGAAGCAGGACGCGATTCCTGTTCCCGCGCTGGCTGTCCCGCTCTCTCCGGTTCTTCCCCTGACGGAAGAGAAGGACACACCCCTTTCTCCCGGCGGCAAGATCCACGCTTCCCCCTCGGTGCGCGCCTACGCCCGCGAACTGGGAGCCGATCTTTCCAGGGTCACGCCCAGCGGGCCGAATGGACGCATCCTCAAGGAAGACGTGACCGCCTGGATAAAGGGTGTTTTGATAAGCCCGAGTGTAACCACCGCACCTTCCGGCAGTGGCCTCGATCTCCTGCCCTGGCCGAAGGTCGACTTCGCCAAATTCGGCGAATTTGAAGTTCGCCCCCTGTCGCGCATTCAGAAAATTTCCGGCCAGAATCTCGCCCGAAACTGGGTGATGATTCCTGCCGTGACTTACCACGAAGACGCCGACATCACCGAACTCGAAGCCTTTCGCGTTCAGATCAACAAGGAAAATACCGTTGGCGCCAAGCTCACCCTGCTCGCCTTTCTCATCAAGGCCAGCGTGCGTGCGCTACAGGAATTTCCCACTTTCAACGCTTCGCTCGATGGCGATAGCCTCATTCTCAAAAAATATTTTCACATCGGATTCGCTGCCGACACGCCGAACGGCCTCATGGTTCCGGTCATCAGGAACGCCGACCGGAAAGGCATTTTCGAGATCGCGCAGGAAACCGGCGAACTTGCTCGTCAAGCCCGCGAAGGCCTGCTGAAACCCGGTGACATGCAGGGCGCGAGTTTTACCGTGTCCAGTCTTGGCGGCATTGGCGGCACGTACTTCTCACCCATCATCAACGCCCCGGAAGTTGCCATCCTGGGCGTCAACAAATCGGCGATCAAACCCGTGTGGGACGGCAAGGCGTTCCAGCCCCGGCTGACGCTGCCGCTGTCGTTAACCGCCGATCACCGCGTGATCGACGGCGCACTGGCGACACGCTTCAACGTCTACCTTGCCCAACTGTTGACGGACTTCCGGAGGGTGGCGCTATAAATTCCCCTCTACGGCCTTCTTCCACCACCCCGATAGCCGCCGCCCCCACCACCCCGATGAGGATGTGCTCCTGGACGGCCGGAAGCGGACGGTCTCGGAGGCCGTACCCCAGCCCCTCCCGGCGCCACTGATCGGCGGGGCGAGGAGTAACGACGACCATCGACCAGCGGCCTGTGCGACGTCGAACGCCATACATAATTCGACCTCGACGATGGCCGGATGCGGTAATAGCCGTAGTAGACCGGTGCATTGATGATCATCACGCCAAGACCCCAGTCAAAACCTCCCCACAGAGCCGCTGACGGGTAATAGTGGTTACTCCAGTAAAAACCGGACGTGAGCCACACGCCGGATGGCGGTCTCCAGTAAATCGGTCGCGTCGGCCACCACCAGGTGCCATACACTATGTACGGGTCGTACACCGGCACATACACCACCTTGGGCGATGCCGGTGTGATCGTGACGTATTCGGTTCCATCCTCCG
>JAITWP010000047.1 GCA_031285365.1 Azoarcus sp. | reverse complement strand
CATCGCGGTGGAAAGCACCTTTCCATTACCGATAGCGGTTCTGGCGACGGGCGAGGGTAATTTGACGACCCTTGTTTCGCCCACGTAAAGATGAAAACTGTCTTCCAGCTCCTGCGGCGGTTGCCAGCTTGGAGCCATGTACAACTGCACCATCGGCGCAGCGTTTTCAGCTTCCTGTTGCGCGGCTGGAGGTATCACGGGAGGCTCCTCCTGGGAGGGTGCGTTTTGTTGCGCGACAGGCGTGATCGCCGGGGAGGACGTGCCCTGATGAGTGACAGGCGCGGTTCTCCGGGATGCCGGTTCCTGCTGCGCCGATAACGGGAAGGACATCGCCACGCACGTGGCAAGAACGAATACCACGGAGTGAGAGAGACCTCTGCTTTTATGTCTCCTGCTTTTGCGACCCCTATGTTTCATCTGCTTTCTCCGCCTTATTTCGTCAGCCGTCATCCGGGTTTTGTTGTCTGAGTTAGTTGGATTCATTGTTTCCGCGCTCCAGCAGAAGCAGTATTGATCGTCTGCGGGGCGGCAGAGTCCGTTGCATTCGCTTCGGGGTTTGTTACCTCCGCTTCGGTGAGTTTGCGTTTCATCAGTTCTTGCTCTATCAGCTCTATCTGCTCTTTGGTCATCGGGCCGCCGATCATTTCGTCATCATCCGGAATGCCCGTCTGCGCCTTGACGGTTACGCCGTCAGGACTCTCTATGCCGCCGGTGATCAAATCCTTCGGGTCTTTCGGGTAAGGCTGAAATAGCATTTGGACGACCCCTGTGCCCTTGCCGCCGATGTAGACATCGACACCATCCTTCTTTCCGTCCCCTTCGGCCTTTGCCCATAGGTCGGATTCACGTGTGGGCTGGTAACTGGCTGTGCTTTGTTCAGGCCGCTTGAGCGCGGCCTTGAGTTCGCCGTTTTCCTGCGCGATGAGCACCCTGCCAATTTCGTCCGGCAGCAGATCCAGTGTCAGAGTGGAATAGCGGCGGTCATATTCCCGGCCATCGGTGCCCGTTTCGCGCCGCACGATGTTGCCCGTGGCCTTGACCAGCACATCCTGCAACAGCGGCATCACCACTTTCGAATCTTTGGCGTTCGGGGTCGCTTCCCCCTTGGTGATGATGAAAAGGTCGATGCGGTCATAGGGGCGGATCATGCCGGAGATGGAATTTAATTCATCCACAGCAATGGTGAGCGCACGACGGTCTTCCTTGAGCATGTCGGAGAACGATGGGTTAACTCCACTGGAGAGATACCCCCAAAGCAGCGGTCTGCCCCTTGGCAGATTGATTGTCAGGCTTTGGCCTTCGGCGCGTTCAAAGTCATCCGGGGCAATCGCGTCAGGAGGAATCATGTCCAACGGTATTTTGCGCATGGAAAAATACTCGGTGCTGATCCGGCTACCCGTCGGCACGTTTTGATTGGCAACCATCACGACGGCTTTCTCGGTGGTGTCCGCAAAGCTTGCCTCAAGCTCAGCCGCCTTCTGGGCGAGATACGTCCTCACCAGCACAGCCGCCAGCGCAGCCATGCCAAGCGCCAGCACGAGGAGGATCAGTCGCCTTTTTCCAGCGCCTCCAGGTTTTACGACATTTTCAAGCATGTTTCATTTCCTTGAATCGAATGTTCAAAAACCTGTCGATGAACCCACAACAGGATTGCCAATTGCACTTACCGTATTCTTGTGATTCTCTTTAACGGCTTCCACTAACATGTCCGCCACCGATTTCGATTCGGGAGGAACCGGCGTAAAGAGCGCCAAAATCAATATAAGAGCGCAGATGGTATATTCCACCATCGCCTGTCCTTTTTGATTTTTGGACGCAACTCTCCCTAGTTTCATTCCCATGTACATTCACCTTATTCTGTCATTTCGTTGTAAATAACCGTGGTCAAATTCTTGCCTGTCCTTTGCATGTCCACCATCAATCTTCTGTTTTCTCTTGAAAACATTAATTGCCGATGTTCGCCGGTTTTGACGGTCTCGTCCTTATCACGCTGCCAACCCCTTTGTATGTAATGCTCGCGCAAATACATGGCGTTTCCCTCTACCGATTGCTTGTTTTGCATGATAACGAGACGGTTGGATTTCTCGCCATCGCGGCTGTCCTGGTGCTGAATCACCTCGCTGCCCGGTATGCGGGGAATGTCGCGGGCAAGCTCTTCGGGGATTTTCATATTGAAGATGTCCAGCGAAGAGACGAGGACATCGGCCGACGACCTGCCCGTTGGGGTCATTTCGACATTGACCAAACGCTTGTCCTGCATCATGGCCCCGATCATTTTCCGCTGACTCGTATCGTTTTCGGCGTATTTCCCCTCTTTTGCATGTTTCACAAAAAACTTTCGATAGTATTCCGCCGCTTTGTCGGCGTCCTGGGTGCTGAATCGCAGGATCTGCATGGGTGCGCCGTTGTAACGCATGTCCTGGGCAATGATTTCCGGCGCTTCATTCGGCGGAACAGGCAAGACGTCCTGTTTCGCCGCCAGGCAAAGCGGGGCGACGAACGCAAGCAGGCACGCAATGACCGGTTTTTTCATTTGCATACTCCCGACGTTTGTGACGACCCGCTTGGCAACATGTCTCTTGGCGCCACATCGCCCCGGATACACCCTGGCTTGAATTCCTTGAAAGGTGTCCAAGGCCCCAACGGTTCGAGCCATTTGGTTATGCCGCCCAACGCAGAAGCGGGCACCATCGGTTTTACGACGGCCTCTTCATACGCTCTTCCGCCCGCGCTCCAACTGTCCGCCACCACCGCCGCCCGTTGCGTGATTTCCAGGTTCAGATCTTCAAAAACCTTCACATGGCGCACGGCATTGAGTTTGACGTCGACTTTTGCTACGTACAGCCCTTTGTCCTCCAGTGTCATCCCGCCCGCGCCCACCTTGCTCATGGCGTCGGAAAACTTGTTGAAGACGCTGGCAATCGTTGAAGTCTGTTCCCCATTGGACTTGAGTTCGAGCTTGGGCCGCGCACCCTCTCTGGGGCCCGCGCTGCCTGCGGCTTTTTCGATGTCGAGGGCGTTACCACCGTTGTGCAGCGAGGAAAACCGGGTTACATCGGCATTTTTTGCCGTTTCGCTCGCGCTATAGGAGGATTTGATGGGCGCGTCGGGTCGGGCGAAGAACCGCTCGACCATGAGTTTCTCGATCTCGCTTTGCGAGCGGATGGCTGTCGTCGAGGCCCCGCTCACGCCGCTCTCGCGCCACGCCGTCCGCTCCCAGGCCGCATAGCGCGCGCCGTTGAGCGCCGAGGTGCGCGCCTGCCCGTAGCTGTGCAACGTCCAACCAAAGATGAACGTCGGAACAAGCACCAGCAGTGCGGACAGCGCAACTTCCGTGAGCGCCTGTCCACGCTGTCGCGTCCGTAAGGGTTTGAATGTCATCCGTTTCATGGGTTCACCGAAGATGATCAAATTGGATTAAAACCCCTGGCCAAAAACCTTTCCGCGTGTCACCTTCACCCCCAGCTTCTTTGTGCAACGATCTTCGGCGGCGTCCTGGTACTTGCGTAATTCCGGCTGCATTGCATCAAGTTCCGCTTTTAGTTTTTTCTCCTCCGCCGCGCCCTTTTTTTCTCCGCTGAAAAGGCGTTCCGTAGTGTCCATGTACTTGACCCCCACCGGGGAACCGAAGAAGTTTTTTGCGTAGTCGTCATTCGCACATTGGCTATAGTCCGCTGCCTGCTGCACAGTGAGCTTTCCCGCGCGAATCTCGTCGCCAAAAGTCATCTTCGCCACGTTTTCGAGATCCACGCGTGACATCCCATCAGATTCCTGTGAAAACGCCACAGGCGTACACACC
>JAITWP010000016.1 GCA_031285365.1 Azoarcus sp. | reverse complement strand
TACTTCTTTGCGGCAGTCCTCGTCTTTGCGGGAGTACAGGTCGTCACTGTACGTAATCCGGTGTACGCGGCGCTGTTTCTGGTGCTGGCGTTTTTCAGCGCCGGGGGCATCTGGTTGCTGCTGTCCGCTGAATTCCTCGCCATCGTGCTGGTCATGGTCTATGTCGGCGCGGTGATGGTGCTGTTTCTCTTCGTGGTGATGATGCTCGATATTGATTTGGCCCGCCTGCGGGAAGGGTTCTGGAAATTCCTGCCGGTGGGGGCTGTCGTCGGTGCGTTACTGGCTATCGAAATGGGGCTGGTGCTGATGAAGGGTTTTGGCGACAAGTCGCCGATGCCGGGGGCGGAGGCCACCATTGTCGCCGTCGATCCGACCAGGCCGCCTGCCATCGAGTGCACGAACAACATCTGCGAACTGGGCCGGGTGCTCTATACCGAGTATGCCTATCCGTTCGAGCTTGCGGCGATGGTACTGCTGGTGGCGATGATAGCGGCGGTGTCCCTGACGCTGCGCCGCCGCGCCGGCAAGCGTGCCGAGAAGTACATTTCGCCGGAAGAGCAGATTGCCGCCCGTGCCGAGGATCGAATGATATTGGTGAATATGGCGTCCGAAAAGGAAGTGCCCGAAGAGCCGGTGCAGCCGGGCGGGGACGAAAGACAATGAGTACGCGAGACGGGGAGTCACAATGCTTTCGCTAACCCACTTTCTCATCCTGAGTGCGATTCTGTTCGCCATCGGTGTGACCGGGATCTTCCTCAACCGGAAGAATCTCATCGTCCTCCTGATGTCGGTCGAACTGATGCTGCTGGCGGTCAACACCAACTTCATCGCGTTTTCGCGGTACATGGGTGACATCTCCGGGCAGGTTTTCGTTTTCTTCATTCTTACCGTGGCGGCGGCGGAAGCGGCCATCGGCCTGGCGATTCTCGTCGCCCTGTTCCGCAACCGGCGCTCGATCCACGTGGATGACCTGGACAGCCTCAAGGGATAAGGACGCGCAACGATTATGGACATGACAACGCTCTATCTTCTCGTGCCGCTTGCGCCGCTTCTCGGGGCAATCATTGCCGGCCTGTTCGGTAAACAGATCGGGCGCACCGGCGCGCATTGTGTCGCCATTGCCGGTGTGCTGATCTCCTTCATCATTTCGGTGGTGATCTTCCAGGACGTGCAGGCCGGGAACACCTTCAACGGTGCCGTCTATACCTGGATGCAGGCAGGCGGGGTGAATTTCGAGGTTGGCTTCCTGATCGACAAACTGACCGTGGTGATGATGCTGGTCGTCACTTTCGTCTCCCTGATGGTGCACATCTACACGATCGGCTACATGTCCGAAGATCCCGGCTATCAGCGGTTTTTCAGCTATATCTCGCTCTTTACCTTTTCGATGCTGATGCTGGTGATGTCCAACAACTTCCTCCAGCTTTTCTTCGGATGGGAAGCGGTAGGGCTGGTTTCCTACCTGTTGATCGGTTTCTGGTACAAGCGGCCGACGGCGATTTACGCCAACCTGAAAGCGTTTCTGGTCAATCGCGTGGGGGATTTCGGTTTTCTGCTCGGCATCGCCCTGATCGTTGCCTTCACCGGCAGCCTCGCTTATACGGATGCGTTCGATTCCGCCTCAAGACTGGCGGGAATGGAAGTGGCGGGCCTGGGCTGGCCCCTGCTCACCACGATCTGCATCTGTCTTTTCATCGGCGCGATGGGCAAGTCGGCGCAGGTTCCCCTGCATGTATGGCTGCCCGATTCGATGGAAGGCCCGACGCCGATTTCCGCCCTGATCCACGCCGCGACGATGGTGACGGCGGGCATTTTCATGGTGGCGAGGATGTCGCCGCTCTTCGAGTTTTCCGAAGCTGCGCTTTCCTTCGTGCTGATCATCGGTGCGACCACGGCGCTCTTCATGGGTTTCCTTGGCATCGTCCAGAACGACATCAAGCGCGTGGTGGCGTATTCCACCCTGTCGCAGTTGGGCTACATGACGGTGGCGCTCGGTGCGTCGGCTTATTCCGCAGGCGTCTACCACCTGATGACGCACGCGTTCTTCAAGGCGCTGCTCTTCCTCGCGGCGGGTTCGGTCATCATCGCCATGCATCACGAGCAGGATATCCGCAACATGGGAGGGCTGCGAAAGTACATGCCGATCACCTGGGTGACATCGCTGATCGGTTCGCTGGCCCTGATCGGAACGCCATTCTTTTCCGGTTTCTATTCCAAGGATTCGATCATCATGGCGGTGGGTCAATCCTCGATTTTCGGCTCCACCTACGCGCTTCTCTGCGTGAACATCGGGGTGTTCGTGACCGCGTTCTATTCCTTCCGGATGTATTTCCTTGTCTTCCACGGCGAGGAACGCTTCGGGAAGGCGCATCATGGGCATGACGACGGCCATCACCATGGTCTCGCGCCGGGGCAGAAACCGCACGAAACGCCGTGGGTGGTGACCCTGCCGCTGATCCTGCTGGCGATACCATCCGTTCTGATCGGTTTTTTCACCATTGGGCCGATGCTGGGCGAGGGTTGGTTTGGTAGTGCGATTATCGACGGCGCCGGTTTCAAGGCCATTGCAGATTCCCTCCAAAGCCCGCTGGGCCTGGTGCTGCATGGTTTCATGACTCCGCCGTTCTGGCTGGCGCTGGCCGGAGTCGTGACCGCCTGGGTGTTCTACCTCCGCAAACCCGAACTGCCTGCGGCCATCCGGAGCAAATTTGCCAACATCCATACCGTGCTGGAAAACAAGTATTACTTCGACCGTTTCAACGAGATTGTTTTTGCAGGCGGCGCACGCAAGCTGGGCAGCAGCTTGTGGAGCAAGGGCGAGCAGGGGCTGATCGACGGCGTCGGGGTGTCGGGTTCGTCCCGGCTGGTGACGCTGATAGCGCGTGTCACCGGCCTGTTCCAGACAGGCTACCTGTATCAGTACGCCTTCACCATGATCGTCGGGGTCTTTGTCCTGCTGACTTTCTGGGTTTTCTTCAGTTGAACGGGCAAGCGGATAACGAGAGAGAACGCGCCGCAAATGGCACATTGAACGGAATGCAACGATGACGACTATTCCCTACCTCAGTCTGGCGATATGGATACCGATACTCGGCGGGCTGCTGGTGCTGGCCACCGGGCCGGATACCAATGCCCGCATGGCGCGCATGGCGGCTCTACTGACTGCAATCCTGGGTTTCGCCGTCACCATTCCGCTTTATGTCGGTTTCGATGCGGGCACCGCCGCCATGCAGTTCAGCGAAATGCATTCCTGGATCAAGCATTTCAACATCAACTATCACCTCGGTATCGACGGTATCTCCCTGTGGTTCGTACTGCTGAATTCCTTCATGACGGTCATCGTGGTGGTCGCGGGGTGGGACTCCATCCGCAGCCGGGTGGCGCAGTACATGGCGGCCTTCCTCATCATGTCCGGGCTGATGAACGGCATTTTCTCGGCGCTCGACGGCGTGCTGTTCTATATCTTCTTTGAAGCCTCGCTGATTCCGCTTTATCTCATCATTGGTGTCTGGGGTGGCGCGAACCGGGTCTACGCGGCCTTCAAGTTCTTCCTCTTCACATTGGCCGGCTCATTGCTGCTGCTGCTGGCACTCATCTATCTTTACAACACGACCGGCAGCTTCGAGATTCTTGATTGGCATAAAACGCCGCTGGCGATGGGTGTGCAGACATTGATGTTCTTCGCTTTCCTCGTTGCCTTCGGGGTCAAGGTACCGATGTGGCCGATACATACCTGGTTGCCGGATGCCCATGTCGAAGCGCCCACGGGTGGCTCGGTCATACTGGCGGCCATTGCCCTGAAACTCGGCGCCTACGGTTTCGTCCGGTTTGCGTTGCCCATCGTGCCGGACGCGTGCAGGGAATACAGTTGGTTCGTCATCGGGTTGTCGCTGATTGCGGTGGTCTACATCGGTTTCGTGGCGCTGGCGCAGACCGACATGAAAAAGCTCGTTGCCTATTCGTCGGTTTCGCACATGGGGTTCGTTACCCTCGGTTTCTTCATGTTCAATGAACTGGGCATCGAGGGTGCGCTCATCCAGATGATTTCTCACGGCTTCATTTCCGGCGCGATGTTCCTGTGCATCGGCGTACTTTACGATCGTATGCACTCACGGCAGATTACCGATTATGGCGGCGTAGTGAATACCATGCCGAAATTTGCCGCTTTCTTCATGCTCTTCGCGATGGCCAATGCCGGTTTGCCTGGAACGAGTGGTTTTGTCGGTGAATTTACCGTCATCCTCGGCGCAATGAAGGTCAACTTCGGGATCGCCTTCCTTGCGGCGACCACCCTGATTCTTGGCGCGGCCTACACGCTGTGGATGTACAAGCGCGTGGTGTTCGGCGAGGTGGCGAACGAGAAGGTGGCCGGACTTGCCGACATCAACCGGCGCGAATTCTTTTTCCTTGCCGTGCTCGCCCTGTGCGTGCTGGCAATGGGTTTGTATCCCTTCCCCTTCACCGAGGTGATGCACGCTTCGGTGAGTAATCTCCTGGAAAGTGCCAATAGCGTCAAAATACCGCTATAAGCATTTTCCTGTGCAGGTATGGCCCGATAACGGACGATCGAAAGATGAACTTTGATGTTTCTGATCTTTACTCGGCGACGGCAGAAATTTTCGTCGCAATCATGATCCTGGGGATCATGCTGGCGACGGCTTTTGTCCGTGGCATCGCGCGTGGCCTGGCCTATTCGCTTGCCCAGGTCACGCTGATCGTGGCGGCTTTCATCACGTTTTTTACCCTGGATGTTGAAAGCGATTTTGCTTTCAACAACATGTTCGTGCGTGATCAACCGGGCGGCATTCTCAAGCTGATGGTGTATTTCTCGATGATGATCGCGTTGCTTTACGGGCGCGGCTATCTTGCCGAGCGCAAGCTCGACCGCCCCGAGTATTACCTGCTCGCGCTCCTCTCCGCTCTCGGCATGATGGTGATGATTACCGCCAACCATCTGCTGGTTCTCTACGTTGGCCTGGAAATGATGTCGCTGTCGCTCTACGCGCTGGTCGCGTTCGACCGCGATACGGTGCGCTCCACCGAGGCCGGAATGAAGTATTTCGTGCTGGGGGCGCTCGCTTCCGGTCTGCTGCTCTACGGCATGTCGATGATCTATGGCGCGACCGGCACGCTGGAGTTGTCAGCCGTGAAAGAGGCTGTATTCGACGGGAGCGCCAACATGACGGTGCTGCTCTTCGGCCTCGTCTTTCTCATTGCGGGTATCTCGTTCAAGCTGGGGGTTGCGCCTTTCCACATGTGGGTTCCCGATGTCTATCAGGGGGCACCGACCGCCGTTACGCTCATCCTGTCCAGCGCGCCCAAGCTTGCCGCTTTCGCGCTGGCAATGCGCCTGTTGGCCGGAGCGTTGCCCGACCTTGCCGGGCATTGGCAGACCATGTTGCTGCTGGTTGCTGCCACCTCCATCGTCCTTGGCAATTTTGCGGCGCTGATACAGCACAACATCAAGCGCATGCTGGCCTACTCCGGCATCTCGCATATGGGTTTCATGTTGCTGGGACTGCTCTCGGGTGGCGATGGCACGGGTTACAGCAGCGCCATGTTCTACGCCATTGCCTACGCGCTCATGACTCTGGCCGCGTTCGGTATGGTCGTGCTGCTCTCGCGGGGAGTTGTTCAAAGGTTCCTTAAGGATTTTTTTCCTTAAAGCGTGAAATATTGCTCAAAAAGCAAAGGGTGTGAATCTTCACCCAAACCCGC
>JAITWP010000264.1 GCA_031285365.1 Azoarcus sp. | reverse complement strand
CTTGAGCCGTTGCACGGCCGGGTGATGCGGGTTGATTTCGAGGATGGGCCTGGAGTCCGGAGCATCCTGCCCGGCAGCCTTCAGGATACGACCCAGATTCATTCCGAGGTCGTGCTCGTCGGCCACGAGGCAGGCCGGGGAGTCGGTGAGGCGAAGCGTGACGCGCACCTCCTTCACCCGCTCACCGAGGCTGGCTTTCATTTTTTCGAGCAACGGTTTGTATTCGTCGGCCGCCTGTTCGGCTTCCTTCTTTTCGGCCTCGTCTTCGAGTTTGCCAAGATCGAGCCCGCCACGCGCGACCGAAACGAGTTGCTTGCCGTCGAACTCGGTAAGATTGCCCGTCACCCATTCATCGACACGATCCGAAAGCAGCAGGACTTCAATGCCCTTCTTGCGGAAAATTTCGAGGTGCGGACTGTTCTTCGCGGCGTTGAAGCTTTCAGCGGTCACAAAGTAAATCTTCTCCTGCCCTTCCTTCATCCGCGCGATGTAGTCCTTCAATGAGACGGTTTCATCAGCCGTATCAGCGTGAGTGGATGCAAACCGCAGCAGAGCGGCGATTTTCTCCTTGTTGGCGAAGTCCTCGCCCACGCCTTCCTTGAGGACACGCCCAAACTCCTTCCAGAAAGTGACGTATTTTTCCTTGTCCGCCGCTTCCTCGCTGTCGGCCAAACTCTCCAGCAGACTCAGGACTTTTTTGGTGCAGCCCTGGCGGATGGCGTCGATGTCTTTCGATTCCTGGAGGATTTCGCGCGAGATGTTGAGGGGAAGATCGGCGGAATCGACAACTCCACGCACAAACCGCAGGTAGAGCGGCATGAGTTTTTCGGCATCATCCATGATGAAGACGCGCTGTACGTAGAGTTTGATGCCGTGGCGGGCGTGACGATCCCAGAGATCGAAGGGAGCATGCGCGGGAATGTAGAGCAGTTGAGTGTATTCCTGCCGCCCTTCGACTTTCGCATGAGTCCAGGTAAGCGGTTCATCGTAGTCATGGCCGACGTGTTTGTAGAACGCCTTATATTCGTCGTCGCTGATCTCATTGCGAGGACGCGCCCAGAGAGCGTTGGCCTGATTGACGGTTTCCTCTTCTTCGGTCTGGATTTGCGCCTTTTTCTCTTCGTTCCATTCCTCCTTTTTCATCAGAATGGGCTGAACGATATGGTCGGAATACTTGCGGATGAGGCTTTTCAGCCGCCAACTGGAGAGCAGGTCTTCCTGGCCTTCGCGCAGATGGAGGGTAATCTCGGTTCCACGCTCGGCGCGCTCGGTCATCTCCACCGTATACGCGCCCGCCGTGTCGCCGCTCATCGTGCATTCCCAGCGCACTGCTTCCGTGGCAGGCAACCCGGCACGCCGGGTGATGACAGTCACCTTGTCGGCAACGATGAAGGAAGAATAGAAACCGACACCAAACTGCCCGATCAGGTGCGCGTCTTTCTGTTTGTCGCCGGTCAAGCTGCCGAAGAATTCGCGCGTACCGGACTTGGCAATGGTTCCCAGGTTGGTGATGGCTTCTTCGCGGCTCATGCCGATGCCGTTGTCGGCAATGGTGATGGTTTTGGCTTCGGCATCGAAAGCAGCGCGGATTTTCAGATCGCCGCCGCCTTCCAGCAGTTCGGGCCGGTCAATGGCTTCAAAACGCAGCTTGTCACAGGCATCCGACGCATTCGAGATAAGTTCGCGCAGGAAAATTTCGCGGTTGGAGTACAGCGAATGGATCATCAGGTGGAGCAGTTGCTTCACTTCGGCCTGGAAGTTGAGGGTTTCTGCGCTCTGGGTCATGAAGGTCACTCCGTAAGGAATAGGGTTAATTCCCCTCCGTGGAGGGGTGGCCCGAAGGGCCGGGGTGGTTGTGCGGGTACGCGCGCACTCATTCAGTGCGAGGCGGTTGCGCAAGTATGTGGGGATGGCAGGCGCGGGTTTCAAGTCCTCTGAAAATATGCTCAGCGCCGAAAATGATGCAGTATTGCACTACCATTCAATTCACGATTGATAGGAACAGCACCATGAGCATACTCACCGTTACCCGCCGAGGCCAAGTGACATTCCAGCAAGATGTCTTGAGGCACCTGGGGGTCAAACACGGCGAGAAGATCGAACTGAGCCTGCTTCCGGATGGCCGAGTCGAATTGAAAGCCGCCCGTCCCATTGGAACGATCAAGGATTTTCTTGGCCTGCTGGCGGACAAGACAAAGAAAGTAGCCACTATCGAAGAAATCAACGAAGCCGCCGCCGCAGGCTGGGCAGGCGAGAAATGAAGATGCCCCTCCACCCCGCCACACTCCAGTTCGCCCCGGACGGCACGCCTCGCTCGGATCTGTTCGACGACATCTATCACTCCGCCGACGGCGGACTCGAACAGGCGCGGCATGTCTTTCTGGGCGGAAACGATCTGCCGGAACGCTGGCGCGGACGGGATCGTTTCGTCATCGTGGAAACGGGGTTCGGACTCGGGCTGAACTTCCTGGCAAGCTGGGCGGCCTGGCGGGAAGACCCTGCCCGTTCGCGCGGTTTGCATTTCATTTCCTGCGAGCTGCACCCGTTCCGGATCGACGATCTGGCGCGACTCCATGCCCACTGGCCGGAACTTGCGCCACTCGCCGCCCGGTTGCGCGCCCAATGGCCCGTACTCGCGAGCGGGATGCACCGCCTGCATCTGGATGAGGGCCGGGTGTACCTGACCCTGTATTTCGGCGATGTCCGCGAGGGACTGGCGCAGATCGACGCTTCAGTCGACGCTTTTTTTCTCGATGGTTTTTCTCCCGCCAAAAATCCGGTCATGTGGTCGGCACGGGTCTTTCACCTGCTCTCACGGCTGGCGGCTCCGGGAGCAACCCTGTCGACGTGGTCAGTCGCGGCAGAGGTGCGCGAGGGACTGCGCCGCGCCCGATTCTTCGTTGAGAAAGCACCCGGTTTTGGCGGCAAACGGGAGATGCTGCGCGGCACGCTTCACCCACAAGCCCGCGCCCGACAACCCTCCCTGCCTCCGGTTTTGCGTCAGGCGGTCATCATCGGCGCAGGCGCGGCAGGGACGGCAGTTTGTGAACGCCTGTGCGCTCGCGGTTGGGAGGTCGACATTATCGATTCCGCCGACGGACCGGGCCGGGGCGCCTCCGGCAATCACGCCGGAGTGCTACGTCCACAGCCCAGCCTCGACGATAACCGCATGAGCCGCATCACACGCGCCGGGGCGTTATACGCTTGGCAGCGCATAGGAAAAGCTCTTGCCTCGGGTACCAAGCTTCGCGCGGCAGCTTGCGGGGTTTTCCATCTCGCACGCGACGCAGAGCAAGAAACGAAGATGCGGGCAGTAGTCGAACGTCTCGCCCTGCCCGAAGAATTGCTCCGGCAGGCCGATGCCATCGAGGCAACTGAGATCATCGGATGGCACGTTCCACACGGTGGCTGGTTCTTTCCGGGTTGCGGATGGGTGCAACCTCCAAGTTTGTGCGCGGCCAATCTCGCCGCGTTCCCGGATCGCGTCCGCACGCATTGGTCGTGCTCCGTTGCATCCATCGAGCGCCGTGGAGAATACTGGCACGCGCTCACCAAAGATGGCCGCACCCTTGCCAGCGCGCCAGTCATGATCCTCGCTGCCGGAGTCGGGCTCTCCGGTTTTTCGCAGGCCCAAAATGTGCCGCTCTTCAGCGCACGCGGACAGGTCAGTGTGCTTCCCAGCGCAACCGGCAGCGCCCCGCGCATAGTCGTCTGCCAGGGCGGTTACGTGACGCCCGAAGTCGACGGCCTGCGCTGCGCGGGTGCCAGTTTCGATGTCGGCGATTCTGATCCCGCCCCACGCCTGATCGACCAGCAGGCCAACCTCGCCAAACTGGAAAGCATCCTACCCGGTTATACTAAAGGATTGAATGCCGCCACACTCGGAGCACGGGTCGGTTTTCGCCCGGTTTCACCAGATCGTCTGCCGCTGGTCGGAGCCGTACCCATCGACGGCCAATCCCGTTATCCGGGGTTGTATATCCTCTCCGGTTTCGGCGCGCGCGGACTGGCTTGGGCGTCACTCACGGGCGAATTACTGGTGTCACATATAGAAGGCGAACCATTGCCACTGGAACGCGAACTTGCCGATGCCATGAATCCTGGCCGCTTCTTTCGCACACCGAAAGCGGGAACCCTTCACGAATTGCAATGATAATCCGTACCGATGATGTGAATAAAACCCAATGCCACCGGGCACTTTCGTAATATACATGGCAAATAATTCTCTACAGAATAAGACGTACCTCCATGCCTTACAAACTTTCCATCCTATTGAGCAGTCTCGTGCTTGCGGCTATTTTTGCCGTTATTGGCTGGAATCTGTATGGGCAAATCGGAAAACATTTCGAACTTGAAATTTCCTACAGCAGCGCCAGACTCCACAACGTCTATATTGCCCAGAACGAAACATTGGCACGGCGCGCGCAGACTCTGGCTTTTAGCATCGCTGCCAATACAGAAA
>JAITWP010000217.1 GCA_031285365.1 Azoarcus sp. | reverse complement strand
ACCGTTCTGATTGTCATTTGTTGTTACTCCACATCCGCCCTGGCACGACTCTCACAGATCGCAGGCTTCAGCATCTTTCAACAGTCGCCCTGCCCGGTCTTTTTCGGACAATACAGGCTCGCTCAACCCCTCCAGCGGCCATTCGATGCCGATGTCCGGATCGTTCCAGAGAATGAATCGTTCATATTCCGGCGCGTAATAATCGGTTGCCTTGTACAGAAAATCGGCACGATCACTCAAGACGACAAAACCATGCGCAAAACCGGGCGGAATCCAGAACATGCGACAAGGCATCTCCTCGCTCAGTTCGACTCCGGCCCATTGCCCGAAATTCGGGGAACCACGGCGCACATCCACCGCCACATCGAATACCCGCCCGTGCGTCACCCTGACGAGTTTGCCCTGCGGTTGTCGAACCTGATAATGCAGCCCCCGCAGCACACCGCGCGTCGAGCGCGAATGGTTGTCCTGCACGAAAACAGGATCGAGTCCGGTTGCCTCGCGAAAGACTCGCGCGCTGTAACTTTCAAGGAAAAAGCCGCGCGCATCACCAAACACTTTCGGTTCAAGGATCAACACACCGGGCAGCGCGGTAGGAATGACATTCATCAAAATACTCGATCTTCAAGCAGTTGTTTCAGATAGCGCCCATAGTCGTTCTTTGCCAGCGGAGCCGCCAGACGCAGGAGTGCTTCATCGTCGATCCAGCCTGCCCGCCAGGCGATTTCTTCCGGGCAGGCCACCTTGAGTCCCTGGCGCTTTTCGATGGTTTGAATGAAAAGCCCTGCCTCCAGCAAACTCTCATGGGTTCCGGTATCGAGCCAGGCATGACCGCGCCCCATGACCTGCACATCGAGTTCTCCCCAGGCCAGGTATTGCGAATTGACATCGGTGATTTCCAGTTCTCCGCGAGCACTGGGTTTCATCCCGGCAGCAATATCAGTCACCCGCTCATCGTAGAAATAGAGCCCCGTCACTGCATAACGGCTCTTGGGGCGAGACGGTTTTTCTTCCAGACTCACGGCACGACCGCCAGAATCGAATTCGACCACGCCATAACGCTCGGGATCATTTACCGGGTAAGCAAACACCGTCGCGCCTGACGGGCGCGCATTGGCCTGGATCAAATCATTGCCCAGGTCATGACCGTAAAAAAGATTGTCGCCCAGCACCAGCGCGGATGGTGCCCCTCCGACAAAATCCCTGCCGATGATGAAAGCCTGCGCCAGTCCGTCCGGACTCGGTTGTACCGCGTAGGAAATATTCACCCCCCACTGCTCACCGCATCCGAGCAACTGCTCGAAACGAGGGGTGTCCTGCGGCGTGGAAATGACGAGAATATCCCGGATACCCGCAAGCATCAGCGTCGAGAGCGGGTAATAAACCATTGGCTTGTCATAGATTGGCAACAGTTGTTTGGACACGGCCAGTGTTGCCGGATGCAGGCGGGTACCGGAACCGCCTGCGAGAAGGATACCTTTGCGTGTTTTCATCTTTTCATAATAATGCAGAAACGTTTGACCGCTCCGCCGGGAGACTTCCAACCCGGCACGGGTGTAGCCGACCGACACTACCTACCTCCTGATCCCTCCTTGGTGCCCGCATCACCGCGTACGGCGGGTAATTGATCGAGCAACTCCGGCAGCCACTGTTGTACCGTCTCCCACACCACATTGAGGTCGATTTCGAAGTAGCCGTGAGCGATGCGGTTGCGCATGCCACGCATGCTTTGCCAAGGTATCTCGGCATGCGCCTGAGAGAACTCGGGGTAGTCGTTCATCACCCTCGTTGCGGCCTCACCAATGACAATGAGGCTCAGGATGACAGCCTGCTGAGTACGCTTGTCTTCCAAAAAACCCTCTTTGGCGAGTCCATCGACAAAGCTACGCGCATCAGTCGCCGCCTGATGGATGTGGTCGAGATAGTCGGGTAGACGGATTCCTCTCATACCGGCAGCGCCTCTGCGAGTACCCTGGCACGGAGTTTCAGCGGCAGATCGCCGGGCGTTAGCAGATCGACAGGAATGCCAAGCAGTGTTTGCAGTTCTTCCTGCAAACCACCCAAGTCCAGTAGTGTAGCCCCAGGCAGGGCATCGACGAGCAAATCGAGATCGCTGCCATCGTGATCGACACCATGCAGCACCGAACCGAAAACACGCGGATTCGCCGTGCGGAAGTGGCTCACTGCTTCACGCACCGCGCTTCGCTTCATGTCGAGCACAACAGACGGTCTCATGGGGACTCCTTATTCTTGAAACTCATTGAGATGGTATGTAATCGAGAATAGCACTTCAATAACAATTTTCTCGTGCTACGCCTGTCGTTTTGACGGCTTGTTGCAGCAGCCTATACAATCGCCCTGGCATGCTTTATTGTCCGTTTTCTGAGACGACCCCCAGGAGTTCTTCCAGCAACCGCTTCACCCCCAATTGCCAATCGGGCAAACGCAGGCCGAAAGCAGTCTGCAACCGGGTGGTATCGAGACGTGAATTCAGCGGGCGTACAGCCGCCGCCGACCAATCGGACGAGAAAATCGGCACGATTTCCCTCACCTTGAGCGCCATGCCCCGACGACGAGCCTCGTCGATGACAAAACCGGCGTAAGCGTGCCAACTTGTCTCCCCTGTCGCGGCGAGATGATACAGCCCGCCAGGATGATCCGCAGATCCGGTCAGGACGGTACGCACAAGATGAGCCGTCACATCGGCAAGCAGTTCAGCTCCGGTTGGCGCGCCAATCTGATCGCTGACCACCGTCAAGCGCTCACGTTCAGCCGCCAGTTGCAGCATGGTGCGCGCGAAGTTGTTGCCGCGCATGGAATAGACCCACGAAGTGCGCAATATCAAATGGCGGCAGTTGCTCGCCCGAATCGCCTCCTCGCCCGCGAGCTTGCTCTTGCCATAAACTGAAAGCGGGTTGGGCAAATCGTTTTCGCGCCACGGACGCTCACCACTACCGTCAAACACGTAATCGGTCGAGTAATGCACGAGCCAGACACCGCGCGCGGCAGCTTCCCCTGCAAGCACTTCAAGCGCGGTGGCATTAATGCGGTGTGCAAGCTCAGGTTCGCTTTCGGCGCGGTCGACGGCGGTATAGGCAGCCGCATTGACGATCACGTCGGGCGAAACTGCCGCCACCGTGGCGCGCAAACCTGCCTCGTCAGCCAGATCACCGACAAGCCCACCCCCGCCGTCCTGATCCAGCGCCACCACTTCACCAAGCGGCGCGAGGGTGCGCCGCAACTCCCGGCCAACCTGGCCGTTTTTTCCAAAAAGCAGAATCTTCATTTTTCTCTCGTTGGATGTAATGTCCTGCGGGCTACGCTAGTGTGCAAGACAAGGCGCCCAGAGGAAAAACTTCCTTTGGGC
>JAITWP010000092.1 GCA_031285365.1 Azoarcus sp. | reverse complement strand
TTGGTCGGCGCGGGTACGGCCATGAATGGCGAGCGCGCGAACGCCGCAATCCTCGGCAATGCGGGCGATGACGACGGCGTTTTTGCTGGTGCGGTTCCAGCCGGTACGAATCTTGAGGGTGACCGGTGTTTCGGGCACGGCGCGTACCACGGCATCGAGAATACGGGCCACGAGCGCCTCATTCTGCATGAGGGCCGAACCTGCCATGACGTTGCAGATCTTTTTGGCGGGACAACCCATGTTGATGTCGATGATCTGCGCGCCACGCTCGGCGTTGTAGCGGGCGGCTTCGGCCAGCATCGCGGGATCGGCCCCGGCGATCTGCACCGAGACCGGCCCCGGTTCTCCGGTATGGTCGGCGCGGCGTCGGGTTTTGGCGCTGCCGTAGAGCAGGGAGTTGGAGGTCACCATTTCGGAAACTGCCAATCCTGCACCCATGCGCTTGCACAGCATGCGGAAAGGACGATCGGTGACCCCGGCCATGGGGGCAACGAAGAGGTTATTGCGCAAGGAAAAGCCGACGTACTGCATGAGGAAATGCCGCAGGAAGGGCAAATATTTTACCTCATGCACCCTCTCTATGGAGTGAGCCGACGGGGATAAAAAAACCTTCGGGATCCTGGAGGATCCCGAAGGTTCTTGATTCTCGCCTGTGGTGCAGTGTTAAGCCGTCATTTACTTGCGGAGTGCTTTGCGGCGGCGAACCACGGTGCCAACCATAGCCAGACCGGCCAGCATCATCGCGTAGGTTTCGGGTTCCGGAACTGCCGTGATCGAGAAACCGAACTGAAGCGACGTCCGGGCAGATTCTGCTGTCTGGAAGCCGTAGCAGGAAGTGGTCAGTTTTCCTCCACTTATCTGGCCGCAGACATCCGCGCTAAATTGCGTGATGGCATTGGGACCACTGGTCTGGAAGTAATTGAACGTGTATGAGTATCCGCCGTAGGTGAATACGTCGAAGATTTCCGGCATTACGACAAACGCGAAGAGATCATTGTCGCAGTTGCCCCAGCCGCAAGTTCCACCGACATTCGGCGTTTCCCAGAAGAAGATTTTGAAATCCTTGGTCAGGGTTTCTACGGGAACCGAACTGCCCTGGGGTGTCAAATCGACCGACACGCGCAACGTGGTTTCCGTAAGGGCAGCGAAAGACCCGTCGATCGCGTTATTGGTGTGCCGAAACATATTAACCATCTCGACACTGTCGTTGGAGGAAATGGCTCCGGTTCCATTCGGGTGGGTGATGACCAAGCTGCTACGGTTGAATCTGGCGTCTGAGCCAATTGGCGCCTCATAGCCCCCCAACCCATTCTTGTAACCCCAACTAAGTACGGTGGATGACCTGAAGGGATCCGAGTTGGGATTTGTGCTGCTGGAGAACTGGGTGGCAGAAGTCACCCATGCCATGTCGACCGAGTAGTTCCAGACGTCGACGAGTGCCGCTTGCGAGGCTGAAGCTGCGCAGGCCAGAACACTGGCGGCGACTAACTTGCTGATTGTCCCTTTTTTCATGGTGAAACCTTCCTTTTGAATGCGAGTTGCAGACCTGAACCCAATGCGTACCGTCTATAAGCAGAAATCAGGCCAGTTTATAAGTCATTGAATTTTTTAAATAATTTCATGCTTCAATATGAAATATGTAAAAAAAACCGACACTAAGATCATGTCTTTTCAAACTGCTTTGAAATCAAGAAGATATGCTGTGCGTTACATGTGGAAATGGGTTGAGTAGGGATGAAAAAACCAGGAGACCTGGATGTTGCCATCCGGATCTCCTGGTTTTGGACGGGTCAGCTTTACGATTACTTGCTGATCGCGTTGCGCCGACGACGTGCCACGACACCGATCAGGCCCAAGCCCGCCAGCATCATCGCGTAGGTTTCCGGCTCCGGAATCGCCGTCGGAGCCGCCGTGATCGAGAAGTTGAACTTGATCGCGGTAGAGGTGTTCTCAGCCGTCGTGAAACCGTAGCAAGGTGAGTTGGTTTTCACTACCTGCCCGCACAGGTTATTTGAGAGTTTCTTGAGATTGTCGGGCATCTCGAAGTAGTTGAGCGTGTATTCCACGCCACCGTACAAGAACGATTCCGTGAAATCCATATCAGAGAGAACCGCGAAGATATCGGGATCGCTCATCGGGGGAGGGGGGTTGGTATAGGTAGTGCGCGTCTCAAGAAAATAGACTTTGAAGGTCTTGGGGACGGTGGCCACTACCTCGCCGGTGTCAGGGTGTACCACCTGAACATCCACATTCATCGTGGCGTACCTGAGGGTGTCGTGAGAGGGCGATACCCCTGCGTTATAGTGCGTGAACATATTCGCCTGCACGCTGAAGCTGGACTCCCCTTCAATGGAGGTTTTGATGTTTCCCGCGATGTTGGGCTGGGTAATCACGATCCCACTGCGTCCCCAGATGCTGGGATAGGACTGGATAGGATAGAACTTGCCGAGCGTGCCGGTGCCCCCCCAACTGACTTCGGTGGAGGTGACGACCCTTTTTCCGGGTCCATACCCGCCATGGTTGGGCAGATAGCCACGGTCAAAGCCGTATGAGTTTGTGCTGGTGCTCCAGTTCATGGTGAGTACAAAGTCCCAGCTCTCGACGACGGCTGCCTGCGACGCGGTGGCTGCAAGCGCAAAAACACTGGCTGCAGCAAGTTTGCGAATTATCCCAATGCTCATGGTGTTGTTTTCCTTTATGGAATCTAAAGTAGTCGTCTACATAAGCAAAAAGCGAGCCTATTTTTATCTGTTTGATTCTAAATGAGTAAATAAAGCTTGCTGCAAAGTGTGTAAAATTTCTCGACAAAATCCCAAGGATCCGGATGTTGTCATCCGGATCCTTGGGATGTCAGACGTGGCAGGCGACGTGAAACTGCGCCGCTTTTGCCTACATTTATCTGCCGATCGCGTTACGCCGACGGCGCACTACGACACCGATCATGGTCAGGCCCGCCAGCAGCATCGCGTAGGTCTCTGGCTCAGGAACCGCCGTGATCGAGAAAGCGAACTGCACTGGAGTTGTCATGCTTTCGGGTGTCGTGAAGCCGTAGCACGCCAAGCCACTTGCTATGCCAGCCGCGCTGCAGGCAGCCGCCGAGAGTGGCTTGAGATAATCGGATGTCTCGAAGTAGTTGAACGTGTAGTCGATTCCACCAAAATTGAACGCGTAGGAGAAGTCGTCAAGCGTTGGGGCGACGGTGACAATCGCGAAAATGTCGTTGTCGCACAAGCCCCAGGCGCACTGCTTACCGTCGTTCAGTGTTTCCTTGAAATACACATTGAAAGTCTGCGTAACACTGTAGATGGAATCGAAACCGGGAAGCCCCAGATTGACCGTTACTGACAACTGGACCTTTTCGAGGGACGGGAAAACCTCGTAGATCGGGGCGTTGTAGTGCGTGAACATATTGGCAGCCACCGAGCTTCCGTTGGTGGCGATCATCCCTGTAGCGGTTGGAGTGGTGATTTCCAGGGCGCTGCGGTTATAGCCGGTGTTTGGGTCGACATTCTTGTAGTTGCCGTTCTGCCAACCCCAAGAAAGCAGGGTGTTGCTGACGGTGGTTGCTCCCGGATAGCCTGTCCGGTTCTCGCCCGGACTGAATACGGCCGAGGAGGTGATCCAATTCAGTTCAAGGGTGTACTCCCAGTTGTCTATTACAGCCGCTTGCGAAGCGGAAGCCGCGAATGCCAGCACGCTGGCGGCGGCAAGTTTGCGAACTGTTGCAATGCTGCTCATGATGAATCCTCTTTTATGTATGTACTAGTCGAAGCGACTCGGTGACATGTACAAGCATAAATCAGGCCATCTCGCATCTATATGATTTTAAGAGAGAAAAATTAAGCTCCTACAAAAATTGTAAAGTTTCTCGACAATACAAAATGACAGGACTCATGCCCTGGCAAGCTGCCTGAGCGCCAGCCGGATGCCCTCGGCGACTTCCACGTCATCGGCAAGTCCTTTCATGGCGGCGAGCGCCTCTCGCTCGTTGTAGCCCAGAGCGAGCAGGGCATCGAGAATATCGCCGCCGGGGGCCGATGCACCGGAACGCAGTGCCTGTTGCGGCATACCGGGGAGGGCATCGAACTTGCCGCGCAATTCCAGGAGCAGGCGCTCGGCGGTTTTTTTGCCGATGCCGGGGATTTTCACCAGGCGACCGGTTTCCTGGAGCGCGACGGCCTGGGCCAGTTCGCTGATCGGCAGGCCGGAGAGCACCGCCAGGGCCATGCGCGCGCCGATACCGGAAATCCGGATGAGTTGGCGAAAAACCGCGCGTTCTTCGCTGGTGGCGAAACCATAGAGGAAATGCCCGTCTTCGCGCACGACGAAATGAGTGTGGAGCTTTACCTTCTCGCCGCAGGCGGGCAAATCGCAAAAGGTGCTCATCGGCACATCGATCTCATAGCCGATGCCCCCGGTTTCGACGAGGATTTGTGGTGGTTTCTTTTCAAGCAGGATGCCCGAGATACGCCCGATCATGACGGTCTTCTTCCATTAACAGGGTAAGGAATGGATGTAAGGAAATCCGTCCGATTCTACTGCCACTGGGTGAAGGACATGTTCTCGTCCAGCCAGTTTTCCAGTTCCTCCGGCGGCAGCGGGGGGGAGAACAGGTTGCCCTGGACGATCTGGTAGCCCTGGGCCTTGAGCAGATTGCGCTGTGTCGAATGTTCGACCCCCTCGGCGACGACCAGAAGGCCCATGCTGTCACCAATGTGCATGACGGCATTGGTCAGAGCCCGCGTGGATCGGTCGCGGCCAAGGTCGTGCACGAAGGATTGATCGAGTTTGAGTTCATTGACCGGCAGGTTGCGCAGATAGGCGAGACTGGAATAGCCGGTTCCGAAATCATCAATCGACAGGCGCACGCCGAGGGCACGGATTTCGTTGAGTGTTCGCATGACGTTCGGATTGGAATCCATCAATACCCCTTCGGTGATTTCGATCAGGAGGTCACCGGGGAGCATGCCGTGGGAACGGAGAATGGCTTCGAGATATTGAGGCAGCTTCAGATTGTGGAAATCGGTGGGTGACAGGTTGACCGACACGGACGGAAGGGTGAAGCCACGCTGTCGCCATTGCGCAAACTGGCGGCAGGCTTCGTTCAGTACCCATTGACTCAGACTGTTCATCAAGCCGCTTTTTTCG
>JAITWP010000054.1 GCA_031285365.1 Azoarcus sp. | reverse complement strand
GTGCGAAATTGGATACGCAACGGCGTGCCTTGCAGCTTGAAAGTCTCCATGAACACGCGCTCCAGGTAGCGCACGTATGTATCCGGTACGCTTTCCAGCGACGTGCCGTGGATCACGATGACTGGAGGGTTCATGCCGCCCTGGTGCGCGTAACGCAATTTCGGCCGTGCAGTCCCGGCACGCGGAGGAGCCTGCCGAGCCAGGGCGGTTTGCAGGGCACGGGTGAGCCTGGGCGTGGAGAGTTTTGTCATCGCCGCCCCGTAGGCGGCATTCACCGATTTCAGGAGCGCGCCGAGTCCGTTGGCCTTGAGTGCGGAGACGTAATGAAATCGGGCGAACGACAAAAAACCCAGTTTGCGGGCCATGTCTTCCTTGAGGCGTTCGCGGCGGTAATTGTCGACCGCGTCCCACTTGTTGACCGCCACCACCAGCGCCCGTCCGGTTTCGAGCACAAACCCGGCGATGCGTGCGTCCTGATCGGAAATGTCCTGCGCGGCATCGAGCACGAGCACGGCCACATTGGCGCCTTCGATGGCTTGCAGGGTCTTGATGACGGAAAATTTTTCGACGGTCTCGAACACCTTCCCCCGCCGACGCAGCCCCGCAGTATCGATCAGCGTGTATTGCCGCCCGTCACGCTCGAACGGAATCGAGATGGCGTCGCGGGTCGTGCCGGGAGCATCGAAGGCAATCATCCGGTCTTCACCGAGCAGGGCATTGACCAGTGTCGATTTGCCGACGTTGGGACGCCCCACGACAGCCACTTTCGGGCCATGCTCCCCGGTTTCCTCCTCTTCCTCATTCTGGCCGAAAGGCGCCAGCACCATGTCGATGAGCTGTTGCACGCCCTCGCCATGCGCCGCCGAAACCGGCAGGGGCTCACCCAGCCCCAGGGCGTGAAAATCGATGCCAGCCAGCGCCCGATCCAGTCCTTCCGCCTTGTTGACAACAAGATGAACGGGCCGATTGGCGCGACGCAGGTAGTCGGCGATCTGTGCATCGTGGGGCGTGCACCCGGCACGACCATCGACAATGAAGAGCAGCGCATCCGCCTCGGCAATAGCCTGTTCGGCCTGCCGCGCCATCTCGAACATGACGCCATCCTTTGCCACAGGATCGAAACCGGCGGTATCGACAACCAGGTAGTCACGCTCCCCCATCCGGCCAATGCCGTAATGGCGGTCGCGTGTCAGGCCCGGCAGATCGGCCACGAGGGCATCGCGGCTGCGGGTCAGACGGTTGAACAGGGTCGATTTGCCGACATTGGGTCGACCGACCAGCACGATGGTAGGTTTCACAGGAAATACAGTTTCCGGGCGTTCAGGTAAATCGTCGACGTTCAGCGCAGTTCATACGCCACGACATCTCCGCCAACCGACTGCACGACAAACCCGTTGCCCAGCGGTTGTGGTTCGGCAAGGATTGTGCTTCTGTCAGCGCGATTGCGGGCGACAAAAGACCCATCCTCGCGATTCAGCGCATGCACGTAACCATCGCCATCGCCAACCACCACATAATCACCGATGATCCGGGGGCGGGTCAGTCTGCGCCGGGTCATCGAGTCTTGTCGCCATGCCGTAATACCGCTATAGACATCGAGCCCCTGGACGGAATCGCGTTCGTCGACGATCACTGCAAAACGAGAATCCCGGTCCATACCGGCGTAGGACGAAAAATCTCGCGTCCAAAGGGTGTTACCGTTCGAGAGGTCGAAGCAGGCCGCCCGGCCCTGGTAAGTCACCGCACAGACCTCACTGCGAGCGAGCACCGGAACACCGGCCACGTCGGACACCCGTTCGAGTTCGTTTGCGCCACGCGGCCTGGACACACTGAGTTCCCAGAGATTACCGCCATTTTCCAGACTCACCGCCGCCAGCTTGCCGCCGGGAAAACCGACGAGCACAACCTGATCGTCCGCGATGAGTGCGCCGGAATGACTGCGCAAGGCTAAAGGCGGCATGTTGCGCTGATGGAGCCAGCGTTGTTGTCCATTTGTGGTTTCGAGTCCAAACAGACGATGATCGGAAGCCCGCAGCACCACAACGCCCCCTCCAACGGCAGGGGGAGCCAGAACTTCTGCGCCGATGTTCATGCGCCAGCGTTCACTGCCGGTCTTGGCATCGAGCGCAATCACCACCCCCCTGTCACTGACCACCACAACCAGTTCGCCGTCACTGCCAACCCCGGCGGAGAGCCTGGTCTTTGTATCGACGGACCATTTTTTCCTGCCTTTCTCGATGCAGACGACATTACCTCCGGCCCCTGCGGCATAAACGTTTTCATCCACCACAACCGGCTGAAATACATAGTTTCTTGCGCTGCCGACTGAGACATTCCAGAGCTCGCGCAGTTCTACCGTCGGACTGAACTTGACCAGATCGGCCGGACCAGCCGTGGAAGAACATCCGGACAACACCGCCAGGATGAGAGCCGGAAAAAATGCATGCAACGGGAAATGTTTCATTGTTCAGCCTTCCAGCGTTTCGAGTTTGAGACGGATTGCGTTACGAAGATTGGCATCGCTGGCCGTATTGCCAAGCGCTTCTGCGGCAGCCTGCCAGGCGACGCGTGCTTCGGCAGCCTTACCCTGGAAGGCAAGTACATCGCCGCGCAAATCTTCAAAACGAGCTCGCAGAGAATTCTCCGGCACAGGCTGCAAACGGGCAAGCGCCCCCTCGATTTCCCCCTGATCCAACAGCACCGCCGCCAACCTCAGCCGCGCGAGATCACGCAAACCGGCGTCCTTCCCCTTCTCTGCCGCCCATTCGAGTTGGAGACGCGCGTTATTCTCGGGGACGTTTTTCCGGAACTGCATGCCAGCCGACAGCAACGCGCCCAACTGGGCCTGTACCGAGTTGCCATGCTTTTCGATCATCTCACCGGCAATCTTGCGGACCTGTGCGGCGTCATCGGCTTCTGCCGCCCGTTCCAGATCGAAGTACAGCGCACTCGCCTCGGCAGCATTGGCATTCTTGTACCTGTTCCACCCCTGCCAGCCGGCAAAACCAATCGCCGCCGCCAGAAGTATCGTCACAATCAGGTTGCCATACTGCGCCCACCATGCCTTGAGTTGGGCTATCTGTTCCTGTTCTTCGAGGTCATACGCTGCCATTTTCAGCTCCTTTTCCATTCTCTTCCCAGGGTTCGTTATCCTGGGGTGTTTCAGTTCCATAAATTGCGTTTGCCACCGCCTCTGCCAGTTCCTGGAACGGAACCCGATGCTGCTCATCAGTACCACGTAACGGCTTGATTCCGACTTCGCCCGTAGCGGCTTCATCCTCGCCGATGATCAGCGCCAGTAACGCGCCGCTGGCATCGGCCTTTCTCATCTGTGATTTGAAACTTCCGCCCCCGCAATGCAACAGCACGTCGAACCCGACGTCACGCAAGGTTTCGGCCGCGCAGAAGGCCATGCACCGCGCGCGATCACCCTGGTAAACCACGTAGACGTCAGGAAGTGGCCGTTCGACCGCAAATTCGACCTCGCCGCTCTCCTGCCAGAGCGCAAGCAAGCGCTCCATTCCCATGGCAAAACCCGCTGCCGGCATCGGCTTGCCGCCCAACTGACCCACCAGAGCGTCGTAACGGCCCCCGGCGCACACCGTACCTTGTGCGCCAAGCCGGTCACTCACCCACTCAAACACGGTGCGATTGTAGTAGTCGAGACCGCGCACGAGACGATGATTGATCTGGAAATCGATCCCGGCTTCACTCAACAACGTCTGCACTGCCTCGAAATGCGTCCGCGATTCTTCGCCGAGATAGTCGGC
>JAITWP010000184.1 GCA_031285365.1 Azoarcus sp. | reverse complement strand
CCGTTCTCGATGGGGCCACCTTCGGTGCGAAGTTGGACGTTGATTTGCGGGGCTTCGCGGACAAGGAAGATCTGTGGCGAGTTGGGAACTTCGAGCGAAAGATCCTTGAGGTAGATTTTTTCGATGGCGAAGACGGGAGGATTGTCGGAAGCTTGGGCGTTGTCGGTCATTTTGTTGTCCTGTGGTTGATTGAATGGAGCAATGGAAAACGGGGCTGATTCAGAATCTGTTCAGCAGGGAAATTAAACGTCCTTCGTGGTCGAGGGCATGGAGATCATCGCAGCCGCCGACATGATAGTCGCCGATGAAAATCTGAGGAACCGTGCGGCGACCGGTGATTCGCATCATCTCATCGCGTAGCGCAGGATCGAGGTCGATACGGATTTTATCGATCTCGACCACACCTCGCGCGCGCAAAAGTTGCTCGGCGCGCTGGCAGTACGGGCAGACCTCGGTCGTATACATCTTCACGGGGGGCATGGCGGCAGTTTCGCTCATTTTTTCTTGCGGGAAACGGGGTATCCGGCCTTTTCCCACTCGTACAGACCTCCGCGCAGGTTGTAGAGCTTCTCGAATCCCGCTTTCTTAAGGGTGGCAATCCCTTTGGACGCGGTCGTTCCGCTGTTGCAGTAAAGAATGATCGGACGGGCACGGAATTTTTCGAGTTCCTTGCTGCGCCGTTCGAGATCGGTAGACGGCAGATGGCGGGCGTTGGGTAAATGACCTTTTTCATAGTCGCCCTGCGAGCGCACGTCGACTGCTATCGCGTCTTCGCGGTTGATGAGAAGGGTGGCTTCGACGGGGGTAAGCAGGCTTTTGTCGGCATGCTGGCGGATGAACTCGACGAGCAGCCATGTGCCCGAAGCTGCGGCCAGAACGACCCAAAGCAGGTTTTGTTGCAGAAACTCCACGTGAGAAATGCTCCGAGGGTTAAGTTATATTGGTAAAGGATGCGGGGCGTAGCGTTTGGTGTCTTTCAGCCCTCATGCCTGCCTCCGACGCTGAATCTTCGTGCTGCGAGCCTGTGCCGGAGGCGACAGGAAAAAGCAGCGCGAAAACAATTAGTATAATAGATACGTCGAACGCTTTTTACTCTTTTGAACCCCTTCCCCGGACTATTGGCCCATGTTCAAGATCGTGCTGCTTCGCCACGGCGAATCTACCTGGAACAAAGAAAACCGCTTCACCGGCTGGACTGACGTCGATTTGACCGAACGGGGCGTCGAGGAGGCGCGCACTGCCGGGCAGTTGCTCAAGCGCGAAGGTTATCGTTTCGACCAGGCTTTCACTTCGGTGCTCAAGCGGGCCAACAAGACGCTCAATGTTGTGCTCGAAGAACTCGACGCCCTCTGGCTGCCGGTCGAACACTCCTGGCGGCTGAACGAGCGTCACTATGGCAACCTGCAAGGGCTGAACAAGGCCGAGGTTGCTGCCAGGTATGGCGACGAGCAGGTGCTGGTCTGGCGGCGTTCCTACGACATCCCGCCCGAACCATTGGAAGAGGGAGATCCCCGACTTGCCGTCGACGATCCGCGTTACGCCCTGGTGCCTAAGTCGGCGTTTCCACGCACGGAATGTCTGCGCGACACCGTGGTGCGCGTCGTGCCGTACTGGGAGGCCGTGATTGCGCCGCAGATCCTTGCCGGTCGGCGCGTCCTGATCGTTGCGCACGGCAACAGCCTGCGCGCGCTCATCAAGTACCTTGATGGCGTCGGAGAGGCAGACATCGTCGGGTTCAACATCCCGACCGCGCAGCCGCTGGTCTACGAGCTGGATGCCAGCCTGCGTCCGCTCAAGAGCTACTACCTTGCTGACGAAAGCACCATCCGCGCTGCCCAGGCTGCCGTGGTCAACCAGGGCAAGGCCGAGGGGTGATCGGTTACACCGTGGTTGCTTTTTCCGTTAGACGCGTGCTGGTTTGTGCACTGGTGATATGGGCCGGGGTGGGTTTGGTCGATCCGCTGCATGCCCAGACAAGCGGATCGAAAAAAACCGCCACCAAAGCTGCTAAAGCCGGATCGAGCAAAACCACCAGGGCAACGCCGAGCAAAGCTGCCAAACCAGCAGCCAAACCGGGCAAGAAGGTCACTGGGACGAAAAGCGGCTCGGGTAAGGCTGAAATCCAGGCCAAGCGCTCCGAACTCAAGGACATCGAACGCCAACTCGGGAATTTGCAGCGCGACCTGGAAAAAACCCAAACCCAGCAAACCGAAGCGGTTCGCGCTGTGGCAGAAGCCGAGCGTGAGGTCTCGAAGGCCACGCGTACCTTGCGTCAAGTCATGGCCGAGCGTACCGAGGTCAATCGTCAGCTTAATGAGCTCGAAGCCGGACAACGTTCGCTCGAAGAACGCATTGTTGCTCGCCAGAATGAACTGGGCGAATGGTTGCGTCGGAACTATATGCACGGTGCGACCAGTGACATCGCCGCCCTGCTGGCAGCACGCGATCCCAACCAGTTCGTGCGCGACACCTACTATCTTGAACGCCTTGGCCGTGCCCGCCTCGAACTGATCGAAGGATTGAGGGCCGATCTGCAACTGAAAAATGAACGTGCCCAACAGGTCACCTCTCGCCGGGAAACCCTGACTCGCCTCGAAGATGACCGGCGCAAGCGCCAGGAGAAACTGGAAGAAACCCACTCGCATCGCCGCGAAACCCTCGGAAAAATCGAGACGACGCTGAAAACGCAGCGAGAGCGGATGAATGCGCTCAAGGCCGACGAAGAGCGTTTGACCCAGGTGGTCACCAAGCTGGTACAGCAGGCCGCTGATGCCGAAAAGCGAGCTGCGGCGGCAAGGCGCGAGCGTGAACGCGCGAATGCCAGGTCACGGCCACGGCAAGACGGCGTAGCGGATAGGGGAGCGGAGCGTTTTTCAGATACAAAGAAAGCAGTCGAACCGGTTGTAGGCAGGGTTCGGGAAGTCCCCGAACCGACGCCGGGTGGTACGAGCTTTGCCCAGTTACGCGGCAAACTGAATTTTCCGGTCGCTGGTGAACTCCTTGGCAGGTTTGGCGCGCCGCGTGCCGGGCAGGGTACGACTTGGCGAGGCGTTTTCATTCGCGCTGCCCGAGGGGCTGAAGTACGAGCCGTCAGCGGCGGCTCGGTTGTTTATTCAGATTGGCTACGCGGATATGGCAACCTGTTGATCGTCGACCATGGCGGCGGTTATTTGTCCATATATGGTAATAATGACGCTCTTTACAAAGAAGCCGGCAGCTCAGTGCGCACAGGTGAGGCAATTGCCAGTGTTGGTGCGAGCGGATCAGAGTCAGAATCCGGCTTATACTTCGAAATTCGCCATCGGGGGCAGGCCGTAGATCCAATGCAATGGGTAAGGCTCAGATAACCCGCAGAATTCCTCCTGGAGACCCCATGTCAAACAGCAAATTGAAACAGACCAGCCTGGTGTTGATAGGTGTCGTTGCCGGCATCTTCCTGAGTCTGAATTTTTCCGCTATTGCCGAGAAACCCGCCCTTCAACCTCTACCGGTCGAAGACATGCGTGCTTTTGCCGAAGTGTTCAGCGTCATCAAGCGTGATTACGTTGAGCCGGTCGAAGACAGAAAACTGATTACCCAAGCCATCTCCGGCATGTTGAGCGGGCTTGACCCGCATTCTGCCTATCTCGATGCCGAGGCGCTGAAAGAACTCCAGGACGGTATTCATGGCGAATTCGGCGGTCTTGGCATCGAAGTCGGCCAGGAAGACGGCTTTATCAAGGTCGTCTCCCCGATCGAAGATACGCCTGCCTTCCGCGCAGGCATCCAGACCGGTGACCTGATCATCAAGATCGACGACACTCCTGCCAAGGGCATGTCCCTTGCCGAAGCGGTCAAACGCATGCGTGGCAAGCCCGCGACCAGGATCACCCTGACGCTCGCGCGCAAGGGGGAATCGCAGCCGATCGTCGTCACCCTGACGCGCGAAATCATCAAAATACAGAGCGTCAAGTCCAAGATAGTTGAAACCGGCTATGGCTACCTGCGTGTGACCCAGTTCCAGGAAAACACCGCGAAATCGCTGGTCGAACACCTCACCAAGCTGGGCAAGGGTGGAAAACCCAAGGGATTGGTGCTTGATCTGCGCAACGACCCGGGCGGATTGCTCAACAGTGCGATAGGCGTAGCAGCCACCTTCCTTCCGGAAGGCGTGACGGTCGTGACGACCAACGGACGTACGCCCGGCGCTCGCCGCGAATACCGTGCCACGCCAAGTGATTACGTACACGGCAGCAGCGGCGATTTCCTGCGCACGCTGCCCCCCTGGGTGCGTGAGGTACCGATGATCGTACTGGTTAACGGCGGCTCTGCTTCGGCCTCCGAAATCGTTGCTGGCGCGCTCCAGGATCACAAGCGCGCGACCATCATGGGAACGCGCACCTTTGGCAAGGGGTCGGTTCAGACGACTCTTCCACTCTCCAACTCTGCAGCGATCAAACTCACCACGGCACGCTACTACACCCCGAGCGGCCGTTCGATTCAGGCCAAGGGCATCGATCCTGACGTCATCGTCGAAGAGTTTGCGCAGGGCGGATCAATCAAGCGCCTGCGTGAAAGCGACCTCCAGAGACATCTCGGTAATGGTCTCGAAGTCGAAAAAAAGATGCGTAACGAAAATCACCCTCCCAAGCCTGTCGAGAGCAGCAAGGCCGAGACGACTCCTCCCCAAAAACCCTTTGAATTCGGCAGCCAGGACGATCATCAACTGTCCCAGGCGCTCAATAAGCTCAAGGGGTTGAAAGTAGCGACAGAAGCCAGGCCACAGACTTGATGGCTGCGCACGCTGTACGCGGCGTTACGCTTTCAGCATAAAAAATTCCGTTTCTGCCTTCATCTGCTTCGGCGGATGAAGGCAGAGATGCGGGTAGGCAAGCGTACAAAATATTGCGTAACAGCACTCAATGGCATAGCATTCGGCGGCTTAGTTTATATTGCTTTGTTCGCAGAGCATATGCGGAAAAGCTTTCTGTTTCCGTCTTTCCTTGGTCGCGCTTGCTGAACGTGTCACGGTAGGGCGGTAGCCTGTCTGATGCCGTGGTTCCAACAGCGAATAATATGAGAACATCTTTATCTATTTCGTTTCTTATTACACTCAGTTTTTTGCTGGGATATGCCCGTGACTTGCTGGTGGCGTGGAGATACGGCGGAACCTGGATGGCTGATTCTTTTTTCGTTGCTTTACTATTGCCATCGTTTTTTGAAAATCTGTTAGGCATTACACTAAGAGATGCTGTTATTCCTTATTTATATGCGCTTAGACAGAAAGGGTTGGATATATTGCAACAACAATTCAGACGTTTGCAACTCTTTGTATGGACAACTGGTTTTGGGGTGGCGGCTGTTGTTGTGTTGGGCGCAACGTTGTGGCTTAAGCTGCTGATGCCCGGTTGGGAGAGTAAACAAATCAGTGAGTTCTTATGGGTATTCCGGCTAGCAGGTGCTCTGATTTTTGTTCAAACTGTTTTATGTTTTCAGACCGCGGTTTTTAATTATGCTGGACGTTTTGTATTGCCTGTGACTCGTACCGTGCTATCCAATATTTGTGCTATTGGTGTTCTGTTCTATACAGGCAAAAGTGTTGGGTCGGTTATCGCTGGTATTTTGTTTGGGCAGTTTTTCTTGCTTGCCGTAATGAGGTTTATGTTAAAGAAAGTTCTTTTAACTCATCACGCGGTTGGAGATCCTTTATCTTCTGCTAGACCATCACTTATTATATATTTGATGCCACTATTAATAGTCACTTTTTCACAGCAAATATGCTTTGTTGTGGAACGTATTTTGTGTTCATATATGGCAGAAGGCAGTATTGCAAAAATGTCATATGCGTATAGAATTGCAATAATTCCGATGACGCTGTATATATTTTCAGCACTGTCACTGATATATCCCAGGTTGTCCCTATCATGGTTGCGTCGGCAGAATGAAGATTTCGTCCAGCTTCTTCACTACGGCGTAGTGCTTACTCTTGTGTTTCTTGCGCCTGCTGCGGTAGTGCTGACGTCAGCTTCATCCAGCGTGGTTACCTTGCTTTTCCAGCGTGGAGCTTTTGGGCCGGAGCAAACAATAGTTACTGCTTCGTTGCTGTCGGTCTATGGGTTTGGGCCTCCAGCAGTAGGTATGACGTTATTCTGCGGGCGAATACTTGTGCTCATGGGCAAAGGCCGCCAATTTGCTGCGTTGGCGGTACTATCTGCCCTGTCTATTATTTGCATTGATATTGCCGTTTATGACACATATGGCGTACTTGGGCTTGCAGTTAGCTATGTTGTCTGCAACTGGATACAGGCTCTAATTTCATTGATTCTGATTGCACGATATGTGCCGACGTTTCAGCCCTGGGGCAGCTTGGTACGCTGGATTGGTGCCTGTTTGCTTGTTTACTGCGGTGTATTGATCACCATGACGTCGAATTTTGGGTGGATGAAATTATTACTCACCTGTGCAAGTGTTTTTGCTGCTTG
>JAITWP010000138.1 GCA_031285365.1 Azoarcus sp. | reverse complement strand
GCGCGCGCCAAACTCGTGCGGGAAGCGTATCCGCAAGTGCTGGCAGTCATCGGCCCGCACGCCGTCGAAGCGGTCATGCGGACTGTGCATTGCCACCTGCCCATGTCGGGCAATGCCGTTGCCGTGCCGCCGGAGGGAGTCCGCCTCACCCCGAGTCACTACGCTTATCTGAAGATTTCCGAAGGCTGTAACCACGGCTGCACCTTTTGCGTCATCCCTTCGCTGCGCGGCCCGCTGGTAAGCCGTCCGATCCATGAAGTCATGCGTGAAGCCGAAACGCTTGTTTCGGCAGGTGTGCGCGAAATTATCGTCATCGCCCAGGACACGCCAGCCTATGGCTTCGACACGGGTTTTCGCACCGGCTTCTGGAATGGGCGGCCAATGAAAACGCGCCTCCTGGAGCTTGCCAGTGCCCTTGGAGAACTCGGCGTCTGGATACGCCTGCATTACATGTATCCATACCCTGCCGTAGATCGGATCGTCGAGCTCATGGCCGAAGGAAAAATCCTGCCGTACCTTGATGTTCCTCTCCAGCATGTCAGCCCCCGCATTCTGCAAGCGATGCGGCGACCGGCGAACAGCGAAAACGCGCTCGAACGCATTCGCCGCTGGCGTGCCATCTGTCCGGACATCACCATTCGCTCCACCTTCATTACCGGCTTTCCCGGTGAAACCGAAGAAGACTTCGGGCAACTGCTGCGCTTTCTCGAAGAAGCGCGGCTCGACCGCGTTGGCGCGTTCGCCTACTCCCCAGTCGAGGGTGCATCGGCCAACACTCTGCCCGACGCGGTTCCCGACGATTTACGGGAAGAGCGCCGCCAGCAATTGATGGAGCTCCAGGAAGACATTTCCACCCAATGCCTCGAAGCGCGCATCGGGCGCGAAATCACCGTGCTGGTCGACGAAGTCAGCGAGGAAGAAGGCGCGATTGCCAGATCGACGGGCGATGCCCCGGATATCGACGGGCTGGTCATCATTCTCGAAGGCGAAGGAATCGAACCCGGTGATTTCGTCCGCGTCAGAATCACCGACTGCGATGTGCACGATCTTTACGCCGAGCGTCTCGATGACGACGAAGATCAGGACTGAATCCTGCGGCGGCACATCCGGGCTGCTGGCGCGCCTCGTTGCCCTCGTCGGCAGCGATCACGTTCTGACCGATCCTGCTGAGATGTCGCCGTATCTCACCGACTATCGCGGCAACTACGTTGGACGCGCCCTGGCCGTCGTCAAACCGGCGAACACCCAGGAAGTTGCCGCCACCGTCAAGCTTTGTTTCGATGCGGGTGTGCCTATCGTCCCGCAAGGCGGCAATACCGGCGTGTGTGGCGGGGCAACGCCATTGCCGGACGGACTGAGCATCCTCCTCAATCTTTCGCGTCTGAATCGAATTCGCGAACTCGATGCCGCGAATGACACTCTCTGCGTGGAAGCCGGCTGCATCCTGGCTGCCGTGCAAGAAGCCGCCGCTGCCGCAGGACGGCTGTTTCCGCTCTCGCTGGCCTCCGGCGGCAGTTGCGAAATCGGTGGCAACCTCTCCACCAACGCGGGAGGAATACAGGTATTGCGCTACGGCAACATGCGTGAACTCACCCTCGGACTGGAAGTTGTCTTGCCCGATGGGCGAATCTGGAACGGCCTGAGAGGTTTGCGCAAGGACAATACCGGTTACGACCTCAAACAACTCTTCATTGGTGCGGAAGGCACACTGGGCATCATCACCGCCGCAGTCCTCAAACTCTTTCCCGCGCCCAAATCCAAAGCAACCGCCTGGGTGACCATTCCCACTCCGGCGGCGGCAGTCTCACTGCTTGCGCGCTTTCGCACCGCCTGCGGTGACAGGGTGAATGCCTTTGAACTCATCGGACGTCCGTTGCTCGAACTGGTCTCCAGGTATATGCCGCGCAGCCGTCCACCAACGCCTTCAGACTGGTCGGTGCTGGTGGAACTTGCCGAATCTTCCACCGACATTGAACTCTTCCCTCTGCTCGAAAAAACGCTGAACGCGGCCATCGAAGCAGGGGAGGCGACTGACGCCGTCATCGCCACGACGCAGGCGCAGGCCGAGAGCCTCTGGGCCTTGCGTGAAAACGCCAACGAAGCGCAAAAGCGCGAGGGCTTCAGCATCAAGCACGACATTTCCGTGCCCGTGAGCCGTATCCCGGAATTCGTTGCCCGCACCGATGCCGCTCTGCGCGCGTGGCTGCCCGGCGTGCGCATCATTGCTTTTGGACACATCGGCGACGGTAACCTGCATTACAACCTGTTCCCGCCGCCCGGAGAGGATGAAGCAACGTTCATTGCGCGTACTGATGAGGCCAATCGCATCGTTTTCGAGCGGGCTATCGAACTGGGAGGTTCGATCTCGGCAGAACATGGGATTGGGCAACTCAGGCGCGAGGCAATGTATCGCTACAAGGATGCGGTCGAACTCGAACTCATGCGCACGATCAAACACGCTCTCGATCCGCGCGGTTTGATGAATCCGGGCAAAGTGCTGGAAAAACTCGATTGACAGAACAAGCGCAGCTTGGCAGGCTTCGCCATCCTGTGTCACTCCTGAAGAATCCATGTATCGCGAATTGAATCAACGTTGGCAGTGGTGCGATGTACCGC
>JAITWP010000215.1 GCA_031285365.1 Azoarcus sp. | reverse complement strand
GATTGTTTCGATTCAAGCACAAGCGTAAACGCGTAGAGATCGGAAAGCGCTTCCGTGCCTCCCAGGCTCGTCGCCCACCAGAGAGCGCCTAGCGGGGTATGTGCAACCAGTAATCTGTTCATGGCGCAAGCAAGCCCTTTTTCAAATCAGGTTATTCGATTTTGCTTCTGAGCATTTCCAGGCGGCCTGCAAGTATTCTGCGCCGCACATTGGCCGCATTGTCGAGCCTGCCTTCTTTCTCCTGAATATCTGCTGCAATGAGCTTCATATCAGAATCGTCAATGGTGTCAGAGCGAGTATAACGGTCACCCAGTTCAGCCAAGGCTTGCCTGATTAGCCTGCTCGCTGCTTCCCAGTTTTGCGCTGCTATTTCTGTATCGACTTTTTCAAGCTGTGCTTTGATCGATATGAATAGAGTTTTGTCATCCACGATGGGTTGATCGCCGCTCATTTTGCTCTCCTTTAAGACTATTACGCCGCTCGCAGCATGGGTTGGATGACCAATGGCAGTATTGTCGGCAGCATAGGCGCCGAAA
Source organism: Azoarcus sp. (assembly GCA_031285365.1). Lineage (GTDB taxonomy): Bacteria > Pseudomonadota > Gammaproteobacteria > Burkholderiales > Rhodocyclaceae > WRNU01. The sequence continues at coordinate 9,847 of JAITWP010000215.1, read as the reverse complement.
CTGACGCCCATCGAGAAACCCAGGCAACTGACTATACCGGGGATGTCTTTCCAGTTGTGCATGCACGGCATTGTGTGCGTTGTTGTGGATAGTGTCTTGTCGCCCATGATGATTTGATTGCCGCTCACTTCACTCGTTTTTTTCCGGACAGAGTTTCATGGGTAGACTCGCTGCAATACGCCATCTGAGCCTTCGTAGTAGGCGAGTCCATATGCCTTCGCAGTCTCCCTGGTCGCTGCCCGCGATGCATCACTGAAGCTCAGACCGTCTGTGTTCACCAGTTCTGCCATTCTTGCAGAGTGCGCGCTGCTGAGTTTAGTTGAGTCCACGCTTGCTGGGGTGGCAGCGGTTCGCATAAGCATGAACTGCTCTTCCCCGCTTTGGACAACGCTAATGCTTCTCTGGTGATCATTAATAAGGTTGGCAGCATCTCCTCCGCTGAATGAAACGCCTGTATGCCCGCCTTCTGATGCGTCATAGGGATGCGTATGAAAGATGCCCTGAATCGTCTGATCTGGGCCAACATTAAAGTCAGGTGAAAAGCTTCCGGATGTACCACTTTGCATATTGACAATGCTGAGACTTCCAGACGCATCAGAAACAATCGTTCCCCCTTGTTCCTGACTGACACCCCCCGGAAAGCTGTTGTTCCACAGCGCACTGAAGTTGCTCTGCATATTGGTGAAATTGATGATCGCCGGTGCGTCAGCGGGCGCGGCAGGCGCGGCAAGATCGGTTGCCGTGGAGTACGCAGGCGTAGTTCCTGCCGGTTTTTCATTGATATTCACCCGCGCCGGACCGTGAATCCTGATCTTCCCGTTCTCTGTCATTACGATGGAACTTGGCCCCACCTTGAATTCGATCTGCGTTCCCGCCTCGAGCATGATGCCGCCCTTGGCGAGATAGGAGATGTTGGCTCCACTGCTGACGCTAATGTCCTTTTTAACCTTCTCTACATGCTCGCCATCGACTTGCTGTGTCCGGTCGTTGCCAATCCAGGTGCTCTCGTCTTTTTTGACTTCCAGCCTCCGGTTGCGCTCGGCCCGTACCCACATCTCTTCCTTGCCCTTGGCGTCCTCGAAACGGATGGCGTTGGTGTTGTCTGAGCCTCCGCCAGGACTGCTGCGGCTCATGAGCCCCGATTGGGTCTTGTTTGCGGGCAATTCCCACGGCGGCATCTGCTGGGCGTTATAAACGCGACCGGTAATGAACGGACGGTCCGGGTCGCCATATTCGTGGTCAACGATGACTTCCTGGCCGATACGCGGAATGTTGATGCCTCCAAACTTCGATCCCGCCCACGGGTACGAGACGCGTATCCAGCAGGAATCTTCTCCGTCTTTCTTGCCGTAGCGATCCCAGTGAAAGTGCACTTTCACGCGACCGTATTGGTCAGTATGAATTTCGGAACCTGCAGGGCCGACGACAACCGCCGTCTCGGGGCCGCGGGTGCGAGGCTTCGGGGTCTTCGGCAAAGAGCGATATTGCCGGTCGGCGGGCAGCGCTTCGATGCCGACATTGAAGTACGCCTCATCGCCCTTGCCCGCGCCTTCGTAGTCACTGTTGGAGGCCGCGTAATGGGCGCGGGTGATCATGTACTCGCGATTGAATGCGACGACCGGGTGCTTGTTCAGCGTAAAAAGGGTGCCGGGCGTCGCGCCTCGTACCCTGCCAACGAGCTGGATGATGTCTTGCTGACTCTGAAGAGCTTCGAGCCGGGCCGTAGCGTAGGCTGTGCCATCGCTCGGTTCGATGTAATTGCCCGGGTAGTCGTATATCTCGTATTGGTCGAACAGGTGGCCTCGCGGGTCGACGAACTCTGTCGTCATCTCTTTCGAGGGTTGTTTGAAGTCGTAGTCGCGGTGCTGGTAGCGGCCCGGTTCGGGTTCGCGCGATACGCTCCATTCGGAGTAGTGATCTTCGTCGGGACGCGAGACGTCCGGTGAGTAGAACGGGATGCTTTCGTAGCCGCCAAACGGTTCATGGGTGCTGAAGTGATCACCCAGAATCAGTGTCTCTCCACCCGGGCCGTGCTCGAACCAGTAATAGATGCCTTCGTGCTCGAACAGCCGAGACAGAAAATTGAGGTCGGTTTCTCCGTACTGGACGAGGTATTCCCATTTCCGGTAAGGGTTCTTGAGGCGCCATTCGTAGCGTAGCGCGTTTTGTTGCAGTACTTCGTCGGTAATCTCCGGCACGCTCTTGTTCTGCCAGATCCTGAAGTCGGCTCGGCGCGAGGCATGCCAGAGCTTCGGGGCAATGCTCACTACGTACTTCCAGTGCCTGTCCTCTTTGCTGCATGCCGATACTTTGACGATCTGACCGGAAAAGTGGCGCTTTACGCCGCGCTGCGCTTCGAGTTCGACCGCGCAGACTTCTCCGATCAGCGATTGTCCGTCGATGCCGGATTGTTTCGATTCAAGCACAAGCGTAAACGCGTAGAGATCGGAAAGCGCTTCCGTGCCTCCCAGGCTCGTCGCCCACCAGAGAGCGCCTAACGGGGTATGTGCAACCAGTAATCTGTTCATGGCACCCCACCGAATGGGCTTCCAATCGATCTCAATTCGATCATTTTCATATCACCGGTATATGCTGAAAAGGCATAAGGTCGGTATTGTATATGATGTAGAGGCTGCTCTTTTATTTGCCTCTATTTGCAATGCTATTGCCAATCCGTTCATTTTGTTTTTCGTTCCTGGCAATCAACCAGACGCGACCCCGGCGGCTGTGGCAAACAGTGTCTCCGAGTGGCAGGCACAGCGGCCCGGAGGCCGTGCGCAACTGCCGCAAGGCTTCGGCAAGCCGAGCCGTGGTCGGCGGCATCGCGCCAAGCCTTTTGAGTTCCCATCGAAACAGGTTGGCAAGCCGTGCAGGACTCAAGCTGAGCAGGAATGCCCGATTGAATATCCGCCCCTCCTCCCCGCTTTCGCAGGTGGCTGCATCGGCATCGGCCCGGGCAAGTTCGTCGAGCAGCCCGGCAGCTTCGCGGAAGTGTGTTGCGGCACGGGCCAGGGTAAGACGGGCCGCCGGAAAGCGGGTTTCGATGGCGGGCAGGATGCGATGACGCAGGTCGTTTCGGGTGAAACGCAGATCGTTGTTGCTGTCGTCGTCGATCCAGTCGAGGTTTTTTTCGCGGGCATAGGCGAGAACTTCTTCCCGGCTGACCGCCAGCAGGGGGCGCAACCGTCCGGCTCGTCCGGCGGCGTCCGGCGGTTCGATGGTTGCCATCGCCGCCGCGCCCTGAACTCCCGCGCCACGCAGCAGGCGAAAAAGAACGGTTTCGGCCTGATCGTCCAGGTGATGTCCCAGGACGAGCCAATCGCAGGCCACGCGGGAAAGCGCAGCATGACGGGCGATGCGCGCCGCCTCTTCCAGCCCCCCCGAATGGGTGCGGGGCACTTCGACCTTGAATACGCGCAGGGAAATGCTACGTCGCTCACAGAGACCGCCGCAGAAATCCTGCCACTCGTCAGCCGCCGGGTTAAGCCCGTGATGGACGTGCGCAGCCTCCAGCGCGTATTGAAAACGGGGTCGCAGGGTATGGAGGGCGTCGAGCAGCACGACCGAATCGACTCCTCCCGAGAGTGCACAACAGAGACGGTGACGGGAATCGACTCCCGTTGCGGCCAGTGTCGCAGCAACGGCATCGGTTACGGCTACCACGGCAGGTAAAGCCCCGGTGCGCATGACGCTCAGGCGGCAGCATCCTTGAAGCGGCCATAGCTCATGAGTTTTTCCATGCGCTGCGCGATGAGCTCGTCGGCTGAGAAGCCCGAATGTTGACGCAGGGCGTCAGCAAGGACGCTCTTCAGGTTTTTGGCCATGCCCGCGTGATCCCGGTGCGCACCACCCGCAGGCTCATTGACCACCTTGTCGACGAGGCCGAGCGATTTGAGACGTGTCGCGGTGATACCCATCGCTTCGGCGGCTATCGAGGCTTTTTCCGCGCTCTTCCAGAGGATGGAGGCGCAGCCCTCGGGCGAAATGACCGAATAGGTGGCGTATTGCAACATGATGACCTGGTCGCCCACGGCAATGGCGAGCGCCCCGCCCGAGCCGCCTTCACCAATGATGGTGCAGATGATCGGGGTACGCAGTTCGGCCATGACGTAGAGGTTGTGGCCGATGGCTTCGGACTGACCGCGCTCCTCTGCTCCGATGCCAGGATAGGCTCCGGGCGTGTCAATGAAGGTGAAGACAGGCAGGCGGAATTTTTCGGCCAGCTTCATCAGCCGCAGAGCCTTGCGATACCCTTCAGGACGCGGCATGCCGAAGTTGCGGGTAATTTTCTCCTTGGTATCACGCCCTTTCTGGTGACCAATGACGACACAGCTTTGCCCATTGAAACGGGCCAGCCCCCCGACGATGGCGTGATCGTCGGCATAGACGCGATCCCCGTGCAACTCGTTGAAATCAGTGAAGATGTGCTGCACGTAATCCAGGGTATAGGGGCGCTGCGGATGGCGCGCCACCTGGGCGATCTGCCAGGGGGTGAGCTTGCCGTAGATGTCGCGCGTGAGGCTTTGTTTCTTGCTTTCCAGGCGGGAGATTTCTTCTGAAATATCCACGGCGGAATCGTTCTGAACGAAACGCAGTTGCTCGATCTTTTCTTCCAGTTCGACAACCGGCTGTTCAAAATCGAGAAAGGTGGTTTTCATCAAAAGTAACCCCAAGATTTAAACGGCTATTGTACTGCCTTCCACCGCTCTACGCCCTACGCCTTCTCAGAGCACGTATCTGGCGATGTCTTCACGGCCCGCCACGCCTTCGAGACGGTCGTCGACGTAGTCGGTATCCACCGTGAGATCACCGGCCTTGCCATTGCCGGCCTCGAAAGAAACTTCTTCGAGAAGCTTCTCCATCACCGTGTAGAGCCTGCGTGCACCGATGTTCTCGGTTCTTTCATTGACCTGAAAGGCAATCTCCGCCAAGCGGCGAATGCCGCCTTCGGTGAATTTCAGCGTCACGCCATCCGTAGCGAGCAGGGCTTCGTACTGGCGGGTGAGACAGGCATCGGTGCTGGTCAGGATACGCTCGAAATCCTCCACGGACAGTGAATCGAGTTCGACGCGGATCGGAAAACGGCCCTGCAATTCGGGAATCAGGTCGCTCGGACGAGAAAGGTGGAACGCCCCACTGGCAATGAAGAGAATGTGATCAGTCTTGATCATGCCGTACTTGGTCGAAACGGTTGCGCCCTCGACCAGCGGCAGCAGGTCGCGCTGCACACCCTGGCGGGAAACATCCGCGCCATGCACCTCGCCGCGTGCGGCGATTTTGTCGATTTCATCGAGAAAAACGATGCCGTTCTGCTCGACCGCGCGCAGGGCTTCACTCTTGATTTCATCGTCGTTGATGAGCTTTGCGGCTTCTTCATCGGCCAGAAGTCTCATGGCTTCTGCAATCCGCAGACGCCGCATTTTCTTTTTGTTGCCCCCCATGTTCTGGAACATGCCCTGGATCTGCTGGGTCAGTTCTTCCATGCCCGGCGGGGCGAAAATCTCGGCGTGCATGAGAGAGGCGGCAACTTCGAGGTCGATTTCCTTGTCGTCGAGTTCACCTTCGCGCAGTTTTTTGCGAAATTTCTGTCGCGTGCTGCCGTCTTGCGCCTTGGCGGTATCGTCTTCAAAGCGTTCGCGCACCGGGGGCAGGAGCGCGTCAAGCACCCGATCCTCGGCAGCATCAAGCGCGCGATCCCGAACGAGCCTCATGGCGCGCTCGCGCCCGTCCTTGACGGCGATTTCCGCCAGATCGCGGATGATCGTGTCCACATCGCGCCCGACATAGCCTACTTCCGTGAACTTGGTGGCTTCGACCTTGACGAACGGAGCCTGCGTCAGTCGGGCGAGGCGGCGGGCAATTTCGGTCTTGCCCACGCCGGTCGGGCCGATCATCAGGATGTTCTTGGGGGTGATTTCGCTACGCAGAGGCTCGGTCACCTGCGCACGCCGCCAACGGCTACGCAACGCAACCGCCACGACCCGTTTGGCCTTGTGCTGACCAACGATGTGTTTGTCGAGTTCGGAGACGATTTCTGCCGGAGTCATCCGGCTCATGGCTTCACTCATTCGCCCAGTTCCTCGATGAGGTGATTCTGATTGGTGTAAATGCACAGATCGGCAGCGATCGACAGCGATTTCGAGACGATTTCCTTCGGCATCAATTCGGTATTCTCGAGCAGCGCGCGCGCGGCAGCCTGCGCGTAAGGGCCGCCACTGCCAATGGCAACGATGCCCTGTTCGGGTTCGAGCACGTCGCCGTTGCCGGTAATCACCAGGGAATGTTCACGATCCGCCACGGCAAGCATGGCCTCCAGCCGCCGCAGCATGCGGTCGGTGCGCCAGTCCTTGGCAAGTTCCACCGCGCTACGCATCAGGTTGCCCTGGTGTTTTTCGAGCTTGGCCTCGAATCGCTCGAACAGGGTGAAGGCATCCGCCGTGCCTCCGGCGAAACCGGCGAGAATGCGCCCGTCAAAGAGCGTGCGTATCTTGCGCGCGGATGCCTTGATGACAATGCTGCCAAGTGTAACCTGACCGTCGCCGCCAAGCGCAACTCGGCGGCCTCGGCGAACCGAAAGAATGGTCGTGCCGTGATACTGTTCCATGAATGTACTCGGGGAATTGCCCGCGCGTCCGAAAAAAAGGAGGGAAATTATACCGTACCGGCGCGATCCAACCGGATGCGCCGCGCTACGGATGTCAGCCGCGCAACATAACCTGCGCCACTTGGTCGATGCTCATAACCCGCATCAGCGCACCAACCATTGCGTTAACCTTATGCAACTGGACGATTTTGCCGCGCGCCTGAAGCGAGGCGAGCGCATTGAACAGGGTGCCCGCCGCCACGAAATCGACCCGCCGCAACTGGCTGCAATCGACGATGACCATCTGACGGGAGAGGGCAAACTCGTCCAGCTTGCGGATCGCCTCACTGCTCGATCCGGTCAGTTCGCTATCGAAAAAGAATTCTTCCTCGCTTTGTCCGGAAGAGTTTTCGCCGACAGCGGGTTCAGCCTCGCCCTGTGCGGGTTGTTTCGATTCCCATGACGGTGGAGATTCCTCGAAAGTCACGGCATAGTCGACCGCCAGATCCTCGAAACGCGAACTCTCGCCGGTGTATTTCAGCATCTCCAGCATCAGCATCCAGTAATCGCGATTATCGGCCTGACCAGGTTTGACCCTGGCCGAAAGCAGGTCGACGAGCCTGGATGCGTTGAAGATGGTCAGCTTGACCCGGTCGGCGGACAGTTGGGTTAACGTCTGGCTGACCAGCAGACAGCCCTGATCGTCAATGGAGCGCACCCGACCGAGGTCGACGCGAAGCGAGCCGCTCTTGCGGCCAATCACGCAAATTTGCTGAAGTTGCTGCGCCGTCTGCGCGGTCAGCGCAGCAGGCAGATTGATCAGGGCTGCGGCTTCAGTGCGCCGCTTCGAAGGCTGAACCGACAAGTCTTCCCAAGCCGGGGGAGAGCGCTCGAAACGGCGGGCGTAGTCGATCACTCTGGCATCAAACCGCTCGCGCTGCCCGGTCAGTCGGTAGAGATCGAGCAGCATCATCCAGAGCCCTTCCCCTACAGTGGCCGTGGGATCATCGAAAACAGCCGTGAGAAGCTGCTCGGCATCACGATCATTCCCGTTTGCATAAAGCACCGCCGCTTCTTCATAGACAACGCCGATGCCCGTAGCGATTTCAGTGACCTCGATCGCGCCCTGCTGACTCATATTGGAAAAGTCGAGAGCGGAGAGATCGGCCTTTACAGGCGCACCACCGCCCGTGCTCGTGCCGGACGAACGACCAAACCCGGACTGCGACGGCTGGGTCGAGGAGGTTTTTTTGAAGGGATTGAGGTTGAAGGCCACGCTGGAAACCGGTCAATATCAAAATGTTCTATTGCGTTGGGCATTGATACACCGAAAGCTTGTTAAGGATAGCACCGGGTTCAAATTTTTTGCAGCGTATCTCCGTGTCACGTTTCGCATCTCCCCTTATCAAGTCGGCACAGAAGCATTTTTTAGATTTAATGTAAATGCAACTTTGACGATGAGCGCCATATAAGTGCGCAGTTTGGTTAGAATAATGGGATGCCTGCAAGTTCACCATCCTCTCCTTCCCCTCGATTTTCTGGCGTAACCCCGCAGTCGACTGCTTTCGTTTTTCCTGTGCGAGTCTACTACGAGGAGACCGACGCGGGCGGTGTCGTGTATTACGCCAACTATCTGCGTTTTTGCGAGCGCGCCCGCACTGAATGGCTGAGGTCTCTTGGTATTGGACAACAGCGGCTGATCGAGGCAGGCGGCCCGGTTTTTGTCGTGCGCAGCGTACAGGCCGACTATTTCGCCCCGGCCCGTCTCGACGACGAACTGACCGTGGTCAGCACAATTCACGACGTTCGTAATGTTAGTGTATTATTTCTTCAGAATATTTTCCGCGAAGAAAAACTGCTGTTTACCGCCGAAACCAAGGTCGCTTCCGTCTCAACCGGCAATGGCCGCCCTGTTCCCTGGCCGGATGCGGTCCGCACCCGGCTTCACGATCAACTCTCACCCCGTCCATCCCGATGACCATCACTCACGATCTTTCCATCATCAACCTGATCATGCAGGCCAGCCTTCTCGTCAAACTGGTCATGGGTCTGCTTGTCCTGCTTTCCGTCATGTCGTGGTACTGGATATTTCGCAAGTGGTTCCAGATCAATTCCGCGCGATCCAAGGCCGACCGTTTCGAGCGCGACTTCTGGAGCGGCGGCGATCTCGACCAGATGTACCAGGCAGCAGCCGGCGGGCGCTTCCGCAGTGGTGGCATGGAGCGCATCTTCGAGGCAGGATACCGGGAGTTCACCAAGTTACGCACCAAGAGCCACGACCCTGCCGCCACTATTGATGGCTCCCGCCGCGCGATGCGCGCCACCTACCAGCGCGAGGTCGACGATCTCGATGCCCACCTCTCCTTCCTGGCCTCAGTCGGTTCGGTTTCACCCTACATTGGCCTGTTTGGCACGGTGTGGGGAATCATGAATGCCTTTCGGGGACTGTCCAACGTTGGCGCGGCCACGTTAACTCACGTTGCGCCCGGAATCGCCGAAGCACTGATCGCCACGGCAATCGGCCTGTTCGCGGCCATTCCCGCCGTCGTGGCCTACAATCGTTTCGCCCATGACATTGACCGAATCGGCATCCGTTTCGAGAGTTTCATGGAAGAATTTTCCAACATCCTCCAACGCAACCTGCGCTGAATCACCCTCTCGCCATGCGCCAACGCCGACAGAAAAACGAGATCAACGTCGTCCCCTACATCGACGTCATGCTGGTGCTGCTGGTCATCTTCATGGTGACCTCTCCCATGATGCAGTCCGGCAGCATCGACGTCCCCTCGGCAGGTCCGCTGGCTACGCCGCCGATGGAGGCAGCCATCATCGAAGTTTCCAAGGAAGGGAAACTTGCGCTGAAACGCACTGTCAACGACAAGGCCACCCCACTCTCGGATTTTGATTTTCAGCGCGAGTTGAAGAAATTGATTGATGCTGACCAGCCCATTCTTGTCGCTGCCCACAATGATCTGCCGTACCAGAAAGTCATTGACGTACTCGAAGCCGCACGTGAATTGGGCGTAAAGAAAATCAGCCTGCAAACGAAATCTGGCAATACGGGTAAATGAACGATCTCCGACCAGACAGCCGTCCCCGTCAAGCGCCACCGCGAAGATTCCTGTCTCTCGCTCTCACCATCAGCGTCCATATCGGGCTGATAGTGTTTCTGTTTTTTGGAATCAACTGGCAGAGCAAACCCCTGGGTTCGCTCGAAGTCTCTCTGGTTGCCGGACCTGCCAGCCCCGCCCCTGCCGCCCCTCC
>JAITWP010000235.1 GCA_031285365.1 Azoarcus sp. | reverse complement strand
GCTGCCGCCTCAAGCCGCATGACCGAAAGACTCCCGGCAGCGGCGTCAAAAGCCGTGCGCGCTTCGCTCTCGGCAGCGGCGAGGCGTTCCGGGTCGGCGCTGGCTTCGAGCGTGTCGAGTCGCGCCCGCCATTCGGCGGCAAGCGCCGGTAATTCCTCCGGCGCGGTGCGGTATTTGCGCGCCACGTCCATCACCACGCCGATGCGCTGCTCGACTCCGGCAAGACGCTCCGGGTCGAGTTCGAGCCGGTCGCGGTAGCGGCGCAGGACATGCAGGGCTTCGTCAGCCTGGATCGCTGCCGCGTCGATCAGTTCGCGTGCTTCTGCGAGCGTCGGGTCGATGGCTTCCAGTGCCGACAAACGGCTCACGCAATGGCCGAGAGCAGAACAGACGGCCTGTTCGCCTTCCCCCAGGCTGTCGAGCGCCTCACCCACACCGCTTAACAGATCGGCGGCGTGCGCCAGCCGCCCATGTTCGGCGTTGATTTCGACCCATTCGCCTGGATCGAAAGCGAGTTCTTCCAGTTCCCTGACCTGCCAACCGAGCAGTTCGCGTTCACGAGCAAAAGCCGCCGTATCCCGTTCCGCCGCTTGCCGCAAGTTGACCAGGCGTTGCCATTCGCGCCAGCAGGCGGCAACCGTTAGAGCCTGTTCCATGGCTCCGGCATGGGTGTCGAGCAACTGGCGCTGTGTCTCGGCCCGCAACAGGGCGTGGTGGGCGTGCTGGCCGTGGATGTCCGCCAGCCATTGTCCGGCGGCGCGCAGTTGCGCAAGTGTGACCGGCGTGCCGTTCATCCATGCCTTGCTGCGCCCGCCCGAATCGACGACACGGCGCAGGATCAGCACATCGTCGCCGCCGGAATCCAGTTCCTGCTCGGCAAACCAGACGGCCAGTTCACCCTCGGCAGGGAGATCGAATTCGGCGGTAATGTCGGCCTTGTCACAACCCATCCGCACCACGCCCGCGTCGGCGCGTTCTCCGAGCGTGAGACTGAAGGCATCGAGCAGAATGGATTTGCCCGCACCCGTCTCCCCGGTGAGCGTTCCGAATCCGGCAGCGAAATCAAGTTCGAGCTGATCGACGATGACGAAATCACGGATGGAGAGGCGGCGCAGCATGAATGGCGAGTGTGAAGGTGAAGGTCATTGCCGAGGCACGGCGGCGCCCCAGTGGAGTTTTGCGCGCAGCATGGCGAAGTAGCTGTAGCCCTCCGGATGCAGCAATCGCACCTCCAGCACAGAACGGACAATCCGCAGCCGGTCGCCCGCCTGCACATCGCAGGTCGCCGCCCCATCGAAGTGAATACAGGCATCGTGCGGCGGCATGAGCACGATTTCGATGCAACAACTGTCCGGCAACGTGACAGGCCGGGCAGTCAGCGAATGCGGACACAGGGGAACCAGTGCAATCCCCCCCACGCCCGGATGAAGAATGGGGCCATTGGCCGCCAGCGCATAAGCCGTCGAACCGGTCGGCGTGGCAACGATCATGCCGTCCGAACGCAGGTTGTAGACGAACTCGCCGTCGACCATCAACTCCAGTTCGATCATCCTGCCGAGACTGCCTCGGTTGACCACGACATCATTGAGCACCTGGGTATGGAAAATGCGGTTGCCATTGCGCGTCACCTCGGCATCGAGCATGAAGCGCGATTCGGCGTGATAGCGCCCGTCGAGAATTTCGCCCAGTTGTCGGCACGCCTCGACTCGCGGCAGGTCGGTAAGAAAACCCAACCGACCGAGATTGACCCCGACCAGGGGCACGGCGCGCTCGCCAAGCTGCCGCGCAGCATTGAGCAACGTACCATCGCCGCCGACGACCACTGCCAGATCAGCCTTGTCGGCGATTTCCTCGTAGGTGACGGACATGAAATCATCGGTCGCCTCGCCAATGGCTTCCGCCGTGCCCTGTTCGATCCAGGGTTCCAGTCCGCGTTCACGCAGAAAGCGTGCGAGCGCGAGCAGGGTTTCAGCGCCGTCCTCGCTCCGGAACTTGCCAATCAGGGAAATATTGCTGAATTTACGTGCCATAGCGGGCGATTAAACCACATTTGCCCTTTTGTCGGGCATCAGCGCGATAGCCGACGGACTGCTAGAATCAGTCCATGTCCCAAACTGCCCTGCCTTCACTCGACTCCCGCTCCCGTGTCCTGCTCAAGACGCTGATCGAACGCTATATCGCAGACGGCCAACCGATCGGTTCGCGCGCCCTGTCGCGCTCGTCCGGACTGGAACTGTCGCCCGCCACGATTCGCAACGTCATGAGCGACCTGGAAGAAATGGGCTATATCTCCAGCCCGCACACCTCGGCAGGCCGGATACCGACAGCAAGGGGATACCGCTTTTTCGTCGACACCCTGCTCACGGTGCTGCCGATGGAAAGCGTGCGGGTGCAGGAACTCAAAGGCCGACTCCAACCGGATCAGCCGCAACGTCTGATGAATTCGGCCTCCCATCTGCTCTCGAACCTGACCCAGTTTGCCGGGGTGGTCGTTGCGCCGCGCCGGAAATCGGCGCGCATTCGCCAGATCGAATTCATCGGACTGTCCGAGAACCGCATCCTGCTCATCATCGTCACCGAGAGCGGTGATGTGCAGAACCGCATCCTGTTCACGCGCCGCGCCTATTCGACCTCCGAACTGCTCGCGGCGGCGGGTTATCTCAACGAGCACTACGCCGGACTCGCGTTCGACGAGATTCGGGCGCATCTCCAGGCAGAACTGCACCGGATCAGGAGCGACATGAGCGAACTGATGGCGGGCGCCATCGAGGCCGGCGCGGATGCCGCCGAAGAAACCTCGCTCAATTATGTCATCTCGGGCGAAACCAACCTGCTCGACGTCGAAGACCTGTCTTCCAACATGTCCCGCCTGCGCGAGCTTTTCCGGCTGTTCGAGCAGCGCACCGGCCTGATGCAGTTGCTCGACATGTCCCGACGCGCCCAGGGAGTGCAGATTTTCATCGGCAACGAATCCGGCCTCTCACAACTCGATGCCTGTAGCGTGGTGACGGCCCCCTACGAAACCGACGGGCAGATCGTCGGCTCGGTCGGCGTCATCGGCCCGACCCGCATGGCCTACGACCGGGTGATTCCCATCGTCGACATCACCGCCCGATTGTTGTCGAACGCCCTGTCGTCTTCCAGCGCCTGATCGCGCCATGACCCGCTTCCGGCCCGAACCCGCCCTCACTCCGGAACACGAACGCCGCACGGGTGTGTTGCTGGTCAATCTCGGCACACCGGAAGCGCCGACCGCAAAGGCTTTACGCCCGTGGCTGCGGCAGTTTCTTTCCGATCCGAGAATCATCGAGTTGCCGCGCCTCGTGTGGCTGCCGATCCTCCACGGCATCATCCTCACCACCCGTCCGGCCAGTTCGGCAAAAAAATACGCAAGCATCTGGACGGAAGAAGGCTCCCCGCTCAGGGTTCATACCGAACGTCTGGCGGCCCTGCTCGATGATTCGCTCAATCGCGGACAGGAGAACATCGTCGTTGCCTGGGCCATGCGCTATGGCTCGCCCTCCATCGTCGATACGCTCACCGATTTGCGCGCACGCGGCGCCTGCCGCATTCTGGTTGTGCCGCTCTTCCCGCAATTTGCCGGAAGCACGACCGCCAGCGCACTGGATGAAGTCGCGCTGGCCATGCGCACCTGGCGCAACCTGCCCGAACTGCGTTTCGTGCGCAGTTTTCCCGATGACCCCGGCTACATCACCGCGCTGGCGGCAAGCGTGCGCGAGCACTGGTCGCAACATGGCCGGGGAGATTGCCTGGTCGCCAGTTTTCATGGCCAGCCTGCGCGCACCGATGAGCTGGGCGACCCCTACCGCGCCGAGTGTCTCACCACGGCCCGCCTGCTCAGGGAGGAGTTGGCCCTGCCGCCGGAGGCGCTGCACGTGACGTTTCAGTCCCGCTTTGGACGCGGCAAGTGGCTGGAACCCTATACCCAGCCAACGCTCGAATCACTCGCTGCATCAGGCGTGAAACGGGTCGACGTGATCTGCCCCGGCTTCGCCGCCGATTGCCTGGAGACGCTGGAAGAAATCGCCATGATGTGCCGCGACGCTTTCCTTGCCCGTGGCGGGGAAGCGTTTCACGTCATCCCCTGCCTGAACACCCGCCCGGAGTGGGTCACCGCGCTCGATGGGGTTGTTCGGCAGCATCTGGCGGGGTGGGTGTGATCAAGATTGTCTCGATTACCTGACTTGCATTGCATACTCAGTTCGCTTAGAATGGCTCGCATTCTCCATAATTAAAGAGAAATTAATAATGTCTGACAAATACGAAAAAGAGCGAGGCATCCCGCAAGTTCCAATGTGCATGCAATCGCCAATCAGTCTTCGTTTCGATGGCGCTTCCTTGCGAATAACAGGCGCGCACGGCCACAATTTAATAACATCTTTTCGTGCAGTATCAGGAAAACCTATTAAAGACAAAGGATTTGACTATTCTATCGAACGCCAAAAGATTTCTGGTCAGGGACCGATACCGGCGGGAAACTATTGGATTAAACCATCTGAAATATGGGAAAACAGCACTTTCAGATCGCTTCATCCTAGTAATAGGTATGCTGGATGGGGTGCTTACCGTATTACGATTCATCCGTACCCTTCCACGGAAACGTATGGAAGAGGAGGGTTTTTCATTCATGGCGGAACTGTTCCAGGGAGTCAAGGATGCATTGACCTAACAACATCAATAGTTTCATTTATTCAACAGCTTGATGAGCTACTTAAAGGGCGACCGGAATGCCACATCCCTGTTTATGTTCGCTATTGAACAAATACACATTTTTAGCAATAGCACTGCTGACTCCAACTGCTGCTTTTGCTGAGGTCAGTGATAAAGTGGCACCGATATCTGTCATATGGGCAATCGGGATTGTTGCTGGAGTGATTTGTTTTACTATCTGCTACCTTGTAAAGTGGTACGGGCTGATTGTGGCTGCCCTTCCCTTATCCTGGTTTGTTCTGGTTCTCATTGGCCTACATACTGACGACGTTGGAAAAGCTTTGTACCATGAACAGGGCGCAGCATACTTCATTCAGTCCTACCTTGCTGCTTTCCTTGTTTTAATTGGCGTCATCGCTGGAATTTTTTGTCACAAAAAATTCTTCTACAAAAACCTGAAAAAAATTCCCTGAATTCAAATCAATCCCCAACCAACTGCCACTCGCCTCTGCTCGTGGCAAAGTTGCTCGTCGAAACCGTCGTTGCCTTGGTCGCAGTCCCGCAGTGCTCGGCATGAACGAGCGCCAGCGCGCCCAGACGATGCGCAACCACGGAAGCCACTTCGCGCCGAAAAACTTCCTGCACCTCTTCGGTAGCCAGATCCAGAGCAGCCGGGTTGATTTCGAGATAGGTCAACGGTTCCAGTGAGACGACTGACACCGGCTGGCGATGATTGAGCCTGTCGAGCCAGGCCAGTTCACCAAAAACCGTCCCAGGCCCCAGTTCCATTACCCGCCGGCCCTTGACCGACAGTTCGACCCGGCCTTCCAGCAACACACCGAAACGTTGTTCGGCATCGCCTTCATTTATCAACCTCACGTGCCCGGGCGCGCTGCGCCAGACACTGATACGCAACACTTCCCACAGTTCGATGTCGTCGAATTCGGTAAAAAACGGCTGCTTACGCAATATCGAAAAACGCGAAGTGTCGAGTTGGACGTCGTCCTCATCGACGATCTTGTAACGGACCGCCGACAGATCCTTGGCGAATTCCGCGCCGTTCTTGTAGCGCGAATACAGGTCTTTCTCCATCGCCTTGCGGATGACCATATCCATCTGTTCGGACACGTCCGGGTTGATGTGCGACACACGAGGCGGATCGACGTTAATGATCTTGTAGACCAGTTGCGCCGGATGAGCAGCACGAAACGGCAGTCTGCCCGCGAGCAAATGGAACATCACCACCCCGAGCGAATAAAGATCGGTCTTCTGGTTGAGCGGATAGTTCTTGATTTGCTCCGGACTCATGTAGGCCGGAGAACCGACTCCCATGATGAAGGTCGAATCCGCTTCGACCTTTTTATCGACATTGAGCGCCAGACCGAAATCGGTGATCCGTACATCGTCATTTTCGTCGAGCAGTATATTGGCCGGCTTGATGTCGCGGTGCACGATGCCCTGCCGGTAGGCGTGATCAAGCGCCATGCAACACTTGAAAATGATGCCGATCACCCGATGCACGGGTAGCCGCCGCTCGAAGCTGCAATACCGCTCCAGGGTCGTGCCCGGAAAATATTCCATGGTTACATAAGCCTGTCCCGGCTCTATCACTACCTTATGAACTTTGATGATATTGGGGTGATCCAGCCGTTGCGCCACCGCTTCTTCGGCTCGCAACAGCTTGAGCAGGCGACGGTTCAACTTGGCTCCGTCCCCGCTGTCGTCACCGAATCGGATGAGCTTGACCGCAACCGGTTCGGAGGAGTCAGGATGTCTGGCTTCATAGACGGTAGCCGTCGCGCCACGCCCAACTTCGCGCACGATCCGATATTTGCCGATTGTCCCGGGTATTTTCTCCATCGCTTCTCGCCCCAATCTCTTGCCATTGTCTTGCCAGAACACGGCTGGCGCGGCATGAATATTCGGATAGCCGCGCATTCTGTCACAATCTTAAAGCGCGTCTACAAATCTACAAAAATGCCCTCTTCCCCAAGCGGGAGAGGGTAATACACCACTCCAACAAGATGTACACTGCCTCATCGTCGCATTTCCGGCATCCCCACGGAGACCTTGCTTGAGTACCGCAGTCGATCTTCTCATTCATCCGCGCTGGCTGATCCCGGTCGTTCCCGATAACGTCACACTCGAGCAGCACAGCATCGCCGTTCATGAAGGCCGGATCGTCGATATCCTGCCTCAACCCGAAGCCCGCGCACGCTACCGGGCCACCAACGACTTTGATCTGCCCGCACACGCCCTGATTCCGGGGCTGGTCAACCTGCACACCCACGCCGCCATGAGCCTGATGCGCGGCATATCCGACGATCTGCCGCTGGAGCGTTGGCTCAGGGACGTGATCTGGCCTGCCGAATCCCGGCTCGTATCGCCCGCTTTCGTGCGGGATGGAACCCTGCTCGCCGCCTGCGAGATGTTGCGCGGCGGCATCACCACCTGCAACGACATGTACTTTTTCCCCGATGACGCGGCTCAGGCTTTCGCCGAAGCGGGCATGCGCGCTGTCGTCGGATTGATCGTGCTCGGCTTTCCCGGCATCTGGGCCAGCGATGTCGACGACTACCTGCGCAAAGGGCTTGCCGTCCGGGACAAATGGCGCGAACACCCTCTCATCCGTTTCTCCATTGCTCCGCATTCCCCCTACGCGGTTCCGGACGCCGGGCTGGAACGTGCTGCCTGTCTGGCTGCCGAACTCGACCTGCCAATCCACATCCATGTTCACGAAACCGTTGCCGAAATCAACGAAAGCCTCGCAGCCTCCGGCATGCGCCCGCTCGCCCGGCTCGAACGCCTGGGGCTGCTCGGCCCCAACCTCATCGCCGTGCACGTCGTCCATCCCGACGAAACCGAACTCGCCCTGCTTGCCCGGTACGGTTGCAGCGTTGCCCACTGTCCGGTCTCGAACATGAAACTCGCCAGCGGCATCGCACCCGTGCCTGCCATGCTCCGGCACGGCATCAACGTGGGACTGGGAAGCGACGGCGCGGCCAGCAACAATCGTCTCGACCTGTTCCAGGAGATGCGCCAGGCTGCACTGCTTGCCAAGGTAGGCAGCCTCGATGCCAGCATCGTTCCCGCTCATGCGGCCCTGCGCATGGCTACACTGGGTGGCGCGTGCGCGCTCGGGCTGGACGGCATGATCGGTTCGATTGAGATCGGCAAGCGTGCAGACCTCTGCGCCGTCGCGTTCGACAGCCCGTTCACGGCCCCCTGTTTTGACCCGATTTCTCACCTGATCTACGTCTGCGACCGTCATCAGGTCTCGCACGTATGGGTTGATGGCAATATTCGCGTCCAAAATGGCGAAACTCTGTTGCAAATCGGCTACAATGAATTGATCGGCCTTGCTTCGCTATGGCAAACTAGGCTCGTTTAGCTGAGTTGGATTTCCGCT
>JAITWP010000223.1 GCA_031285365.1 Azoarcus sp. | reverse complement strand
CTCGCTATCGCGCCAGACCGGTCGTTCAGGTTCGGGAAGAGGCAGCGGTGGCGCCGCCGGTGATCGAATCGGGTGTGATGGCCGAAATGCTGGAAGCGGCCCCTATGGAAATAGCCGAGATGGAAATGTGCTCCCCGTCGCCCGCGATGGCCGTTGTTGCTCGGTCGAGAAAGGGCCTGATGAGCGCCGCAGTACGATCTTCGGTGGAGGTTCAGACGCGCAATCAGGAGGTCGGCGATCTCTTTACCTACGAGATCACTCGCCCGGTCGACATCGGGCACGGGCGCTCGGCGCTGGTTCCCATTCTTCAGTCCGAGGTCGAAATCGAACGGGTCGCGCTCTATAACGCGGAAGTGCGTGAGAAGAACCCCATGACCGCTTTCAGGTTGAAGAACACGACCGGGCTGGTGCTCGAAGGCGGCCCAGTCACGGTCTTCGAGGGTTCCTCCTACGTAGGCGAGGCGATGCTCGATACGGTTCGCCGTGACGAGTTCCGTCTGACGCCCTATTCGGTCGAATTGGGGGTCACGGTCAAACGCACGCCTTCCGTCCAGATCGAGAACGTCACGAAAGTGACGCGAGATGGTCAAACCATCCGGAAGCATTTCAGGAGGCTCGATAATGTCCTCTATGAGTTTACTTCGCGTGTGGATAAGCCGTTGTCTCTTTTCCTGGATCATCCGTTCCGCTACCAACTCCTGGAAGGAAGCACAAAACCGGTCGAGATCACCGACCGGTTCTGGCGTTTCCAGATGGATCTTCCTGCCAGACAGACCACTGCTTTCACCGTGACCGAAGTCGTTCATGAATCCGAGAGCATTTCGATCCCCAACATCGCCCGCGTCGAGGTCGGGCGGCTCTTCGAGAACGCGCTCATTCCGGAGAAGACCAGGAAGCAGTTGGAGGAGATAGCCGAAGATGCCGAGATGATCGCCAGGGCGGAGCGGCAGATATCCCAGAAGGAGCACCGCGCGGAAAGACTTGAGGAAGGCCAGGAGCGCCTGCGCGAGAATCTGAAATCGCTGGGAACCAGCACTGCGGAGTCGAAGCTTCGTGGCAAGTATGTTGATCGGCTCACCACTGAAGAGGAAGAACTGGAGCGGCTGCTCCTGGAAATCGCCGAGCTTCGGGCGGAGATCGAGGCGAAGCGGACGGAGATTGCCCGAAAGGTGAAGAAGATCGAGATGGAGTGAAGTACGGGGGATCTGGCGGAACGCAGAGTCGGCGGTTGGGTGGATATATGCGCAAGTTTTTCAGCCTGTGCTGTAGCGTAATGCTTTTCACATTGACTCCAGCGGTCGCCTTATCCGCTGAGGAGAACAGCATCATGGATCCCACGGAACACCCTATCTACAAGGCGGTGACAAGCGGCGATCTGGGCGCCGTCAAGCGGCTTGTGAACAGAGACAATGTCAATGCTCCGATGCAGGCGTGGGGGGTGACCCAGGAGGGGGTTCCCCCGCACAGCGGGATCGGCTACAGGTTCGTTGTGGTCGACACGACGCTTTTGCACCTTGCCGCAATAGGCGACAGCAGGGAGGCGCCTGCGATCATCGACTATCTCGTCCAGATCGGCGGAGATATCAATGCCACGGATGATCGTGGCCTGACCCCGCTGCCCAGGGCCAATCAGGGCGACAGGGAGATTCAGGCTGCGCTGATCAGGAACGGTGCAAGGCTGAATTTCGAGGACGAGGGGGGGGCGAATTTTCTTGAGAGCTATATCCTTCACAAGGACTACGATCTCGCGATCCTGGCGCTGAAGCACGGTGCAACACCCAACGACGCCAGGGGACTGCTCCGCTATGGGGTGGTGTTCGATAATGTCGCGGATGATGCTCCTGCCCCCATCCTGGATCTGCTGCTTACGATAGGCATGAAACCTGATCCCGGAGTGCTTTTTCGGGCAGCCGGTTCCGAGAAGGACGCGCTTGAAAAGGTAAAAGCCCTTCTCGCCGCAAAGGTGCCCATCGATCCACCCAAGGGAATAGCCAACTATCCACTGATTCGCGCGATGGAGCGCGCGAACTTCGAGGTTTTCAACTATCTGCTGGAGCAGGGGGCTGACATCGATCGGGGTAACCCGATCACAGCCGCTGCCATGGTGGACTGCCTCGGCTGTCTGGAAGCCCTGCTGAAAAAGGGCGCAAATCTCAACCCCGGAGGCTACGCTCCGCTCGCGGCGGCGAAATCCCTGAAAGTAGTTCGATATCTCGTCGAAAATGGTGCGGATATCAGCGGCAAATCGGTGCGGCAACTGATCGGGGAATCACTCGCAAACAGGCGATACGACATCGTGGATTATCTGATCTCCCGCAACGCGGCGTTGCCGCCGGGATTTCGACGGGATTCCTTTCGAGAGATTCGCTTGACGTCTGCCCTGTCAGGGAGCGGTTGGGGGCATGGCAGCTTCGAGAATGAGTCTGCGCTCGAATGGCTGCGCGAGCTCATGGATGGAGATGCTTCACTGGTTGGTAAAACCCTCGACGCGGTTGCTGACGCACCCAGGAATATCGATGACATCGAATACGGCGACTACTCCAAATACCGCAAGGCGCTCGTAGCCGCCGAACTGGTCGCGGCTGCCCTGGATCTGGGCGAAGATCGCCTGAACAATGAAGACGCCATTGCATGGCTCAGGAAGAATCGGGCTGCTGCTCGTAGTGTCGGCGTTGCGCGAGCACGTCGGGCGGTCGAGCGCGTCTACAAGCAATCGAGGCTGCGTGAGCTTTGGGATGAATTGGGCGAGGATGCCGAGTGGCACGTCGATGTGCGTGAGTTGCTGAGGCGGCTTGATGGGAGTTTCGGGCGTTGAGGCTTTGGGTGGTGTACAAGTCCGATTTCGATACTCTGCGGCCTGACTCGCACAGCAGGATTTTCGGCTGGTGCGCACTGAACCCCTGTTTTTTTGCTGGCAAGTGATTCAACCCCCGGCACAACCAACTTACGGAGCATACATGTCACCCCAGGAAACCATCGTCTACAGCCCATACCGCTGGCTCCTGCATATCCTCACGGTTTCATACTTCCTCATGGGCTTCATCGTCCGTTTTGCCTGGCCGCCCATGGACAGCGTGGCCGGGCCAGAACTCGGTATGGACATGACGCGGGTGGGGTCGTACATGAGCGCCTTTTACATCGGCTATGTGCTCATTCAGATTCCGGCCGGAGTTCTGGGCGACCGTTTTGGCGTGCGCGGGGTGATTGCCCTGGCCCTGTTGGGCGAAGGTCTTACCTCCATTGCCATGGGCATGATCGATTCATACAGCATGGGTTTTGTGTTGCGCCTGCTGGCGGGCCTCAGTGCGGGCATGGTTTATGCCTCGTGCGTGCGCTGCGTTTCCCGCTGGTTTCCGCCCGGCGAATATGGCATGGCTTTCGCCTTTTTGCTCCTCGCGCCCATGGGCGGCGTGCTTTTGGCCAACCTGATCGTGCCCTGGCTGATGGGAATGTGGTCTTGGCGCGGCGCATTCGTGGCCATAGGCATTCTCGCCCTGAGCCTCTCGCTGGTGTCCGTCCTGCTGTTGCGCGACATGGGTTCGGCAGATAGAGGCAGGAATTTTTTCGAGGGCCTCAGATACGTTTTGAGCCAGCGTGTGCTGCTCATGTGTTCTCTTTCCGGTTTCTGTCATAAATGGGCGCAGGTCAGCTTTGTGAGCTGGGGCAATTCCTACTTGCGCAGCATCGAATTCAGCCCGTCCAAGGCCGGGTTCATCATGATGGTCTTCGGTATCGGCGGCTGCATTGGGACGTTGATTTCGGGCTGGCTCGGTGATCGCATACTGCACCCCAAGCAGATCATGATCGTTGCCTTATTGCTGATCATCCCGTTGGCGCCCTTTTTCGGTTCACAGACCGACATGACCACGCTCATGCTTGCCGCAGGCACGTGCGGCGTCGTCATGGGCATTGGCAATCCGCCCCTGGTCATGATCATTGCATCATACGCAGGCAGGGACTGGTCGGCCACCGCTGGCGGGGTATCGGGCTGCATTTTCCAGTGCGGCGCCATTTTCGGCCCGCTGCTCATCGGCATGAGCATCGACGTTACGAACTCCTATACCACGGGCTGGTGGATGATGTCCGCCGGGGCCCTGGTGGGCTTGTTTTTCCTCTTGCCCGTTCCAAAGCTCCAGCGTGCGTAGATACTGTCAACAGAGTCAATCCTGAACTGCCGACGAACCTATGGGCCTGAAAAGTAAATAGGTGGCACAACTAGAGTTTTGTGACCGGCTGCCAATACATGAGCGCCCGCAGAACCTCACGCTCACCGCCGTCTTCCTCGGCCATGACACTGCTGACAAAGCCCGCATCGCCAGGCAGAGAGTCAGGAAGCTTGCAGGCGATGCAGCGCGAAACAGCAGTGCCTCCGAACACTTCCGCCCGACAGGCGACCTCGACGCGACGCAGCCTGAAGCCTTCCCAGATACTCTGCGGCACGGATTCGAGCAGCCACTCCATATAGCGCACAGTGTTCACATGGCGGTTCACGTCGAGATCCGAGCGCCGCACCAGTATTCGTGCCTGCCCGGCCAGCCGCGCTACGGGCAGATCCTCCGGCAGTACCGGGTGGCCCAGATTTCCTGGCCCGGTGTCAGGGGAAAAGGTTTCCGGCAGGGTTAGGCGAGAGAGAATGGATTTCTCCACTTCCATCGCATGTTCGGCCGTGTCGGACACCAGGTTTTTGTATTCCTGCGGCAAGCGCAAAACTTTGCGGCTTTGCAAATCCATGTTCACCCAGAAGGAAACCGCCCGCGCCAGTACCCGTTGATCCAGGCTGTAGAGACAAAAGTCGCGCCGAAACTGGAGACGTTCCAGGCTGGTGGGCCAGGTGCGCAGGAGCGTTTCCTGTTCGGACAGGGGCATGTCGTCCAGTTCCATGACCAGCCGGGTCAAGGCCCAGGCAGCGCCCATACCGTGCAGGCTGGTAGTAGAAACGCCAAGCAGATCAGCGTGTACGCTCGCCGCCTCCATCATCCAGTTGCTCAGAGCAGCACAGGTGGCCCGTTTGTGGGGATCAATCTCATTGATGCGTACGCGAAAAGTCTGGCTGTATATGGGTGTTGCCACCGAGGCAGAATGATCACCTGTTGAACGGTCCGTCATCATTTTCAGATTCATCGCACGATCTTGTTGATCGGCAACTCCAGGATGTCCTCTGCTCCTGCCGCTTTCAGGCGGGGGATAAGGACGTTCACGTTCCTCTTCTCGGCAACGGTGGTGAGCGAGTAGTCGTCCGTGCCGTGAAGCTGGCTGATGGTGGGGCGTTTCATGGCGGGCAATTCGGCGATAACGGCATCGAGGCATTTCGCGGGAGTGTTCATCAACAGCAATACACGTCCCCTGGCCTCGATTGCGCCCAGGAGCAGGGTACGAATTGCGTCTATCGCTTCACGCTTGGCAGGGTTTCCCCAGGCTGTACGGTTCGTAAATAAACGGGTTGTGGACTCAAGGACTATCTCGACGATACGCAGCCCGTTGAGCCGCAGGGTCGAGCCGGTTTCCGTGAGGTCGACGAGCGCGTCCATGAAGTCGGGGACCTTCGCCTCTGTCGCGCCATAGCTGAAGCAAACCTCTACCGGGATGCCAAGTCGCTCGAAATACGAGCGTGTAATGTTGGGAAACTCGGTTGTGATGCGGCTGCCGGGTGCTATATCGCGGGCGGATTGCACCGGTGATTCGTCAGAAACAGCCAGCACCATTTTTACGGTGCCGGTACCCGTTTTCGCGTAAGGCAGCTCGGCGATCTCGACGACATCGGCGCCGCTTTCGGTCACCCAGTCATGACCGGAGATGCCAAGGTCGAAGTCGCCTGAGGCGACATAGATGGGAATCTCCTGGGGCCTGAGGATCTTCACCTTGGCAACGCGCGGATCGTCTATGGTGGGGTTGTAGCCGCGGCTTGATTTACGGAGCGTCAAATCGGCATCGGCAAACAACCGAAGTGTCTGTTCTTCAAGGCTGCCTT
>JAITWP010000178.1 GCA_031285365.1 Azoarcus sp. | reverse complement strand
TTTGATACATACACCCCTGAATGGCCCGGTGGGGTATACTTTTACGACAGCCCACTCAAGGACAACGTTGGGTACATTGGGTTTGACGTCACTCCTTCACGAATCCTAGAGAACTATGGCTCTTATGATTACTTATCATTTCTCTCCTCCCGAGGTGAATTGCAGCTCGAAAAACTTTTGACGCCTAGTAGCTGGCTTTTCTACAGCTTCAGACCGTTCTTTAATTTGTACGATCTTGAATATAATTGGTCATATCCAGGAGCAACAGCAGAGTCATATGGCACTGTAAGCTACGGAATGGGAACATATGACGGGCGTGCTGCCTTTGGCGTAAACTGGTTAGATACGGCTCCCCCTGATGATTTCATTGGCATAAATGGAATCACAGGTTCCGAGCGCAATAGTTTTCAAGTCATTATCGTTGATCGTTCTGATACTGGAGTCGGCAATTTCGACTTTATCTACAACTACGACTCCATTCAGTGGGATAACGGCTCCTCGGAAGTCTCATTCAATACCTTTGGGCTTGAACGCCGTTCCTACGAACTGCCTGGATCAGGTGTGAGTGGATACTTTCTCGATGGCTCACCCACCGCGCTGGTGTCCAACAGTTGGAACTCCGATGTGGCTGGACGCTACGTCTTCGAGATGCGCGACGGGGTAGTAACCAACTTTCCCGCTATCCCCGAACCCGAAACCTGGGCCATGTTGCTGGTCGGCTTGGGGGTGGTTTCCGGCATAGCCCGCCGACGGCGGGCAAAACACTGAGCACCACCCGCTTCACAAATGCCGTCTGATTTCGATCAGACGGCATTTTGTTGCTCGTCACCGCTGTGACCTACCCCTCACAACCACCCACACCCCCAACAAACTCTGCACAAGATAAACCCCACTCGCCACCCCGTGCAACATGGCAAACCGCCCACGTTGCGCGCTCTCCATTACGTCCATCGACCCCACTTCAACCTTGAGCGCAGCCATTTCCATCTGGAGGACGTATCCTGCCGTCACGCAGACGAGCATCGCCACCACAACCCAAAACAAAGCACTGCGTAACACCGCCCGCCCCTGCCGCACGGCCATGAAACCAAGCAGCCAGACCGCCGTGCCAAAGCCGATCCAGGCAATGATGCTGAACAGCCGTCCGGCGATGTGGCCCGCCAGTATGCGGTCATCGAGCATGGCGAAGAGCGTGGGGGTGACGATGTAACCGATCATCCACATGCCGCCAACCCACGCGGTAACCAACAGACTCGTAGCAGCAGTGGCAAAACGCATCGGAAGGCTTCCAACTCCGGATTCAGACATACATGACCTTGATGATCTCGTACTCGCGCATTCCGCTCGGAGCCTGCACCTCGGCAATATCCCCAGCGTACTTGCCGATAAGCGCGCGAGCAACCGGGGAATTGACGGAAATCTTGTTGATTTTGATGTCCGCTTCGTCGTCACCGACGATCTGGTAGGTCACGATCTGGTTGGAACTCATGTCTTCCAGCGTAACCGTGGCGCCAAATACACAGCGACCGTCGGCGTCGAGCAGACAGGGATCAATGATCTGGGCGTTGGCGAGCTTGCCTTCGATTTCGATGATGCGCCCTTCGATGAAGCCCTGACGATCCTTGGCCGCGTCGTATTCGGCATTCTCGGAGAGATCTCCGTGCGAACGCGCTTCGGCAATGGCCGCGATGATGCCGAGACGCTCGACGGTCTTCAAATGGTGTAGTTCGGCGCGCAGAGCTTCCGCGCCGACGATGGTCAAAGGTATCTTGGTCATCGGTCTTTCAGCTTCGCGTGAAGATCCTGCAGGGCATAGACTTCTAGCCCGTCCAGATGGCGCAGGCCCATACATGCCGCCTGCGCGCCTTCGATGGTGGTGAATACGGTTACCTTGGCCGCCAGAGCGCTGACGCGGATGGAACGTGAATCCGATACCGCCTGACGCTTGCTTTCGACCGTGTTGATGACGAGGACGATTTCGTCGTTCTTGATCATGTCGACGATGTGCGGCCGCCCTTCGTTGACCTTGTTGACCGCCGTTACCGGCAGTCCGGCGGCTGCGATGACTCCGGCAGTGCCGCGCGTGGCGACGAGCGAAAAACCCAGGCTGAGCAGGTCACGGGCCACTTCGATTGCCGCAGGACGGTCGGATTGCTTGACGCTGATGAACGCCCTGCCCGAACTCGGCAACCGCACTCCGGCTCCCAACTGGCTCTTGATGAAGGCTTCGGGGAAGTTTTCGCCTACGCCCATGACTTCGCCGGTCGATTTCATTTCGGGGCCGAGGATGGTGTCGACGCCGGGGAATTTGATGAAGGGAAAGACGGCTTCTTTCACCGAATAATAGGGAGGTACGATTTCGCCTTCGATGCCCTGGCTCTTCAGGCTTTGTCCGGCCATGCAGCGTGCGGCGATCTTCGCCAGTTGCAGGCCGCACGCCTTGGAGACGAAGGGTACGGTGCGCGAGGCTCTCGGGTTGACTTCGAGCACGTAAACGGTGGCCGCGTCCCCTTCTCCCTGAATGGCGAATTGCACGTTCATGAGGCCACAGACGTTGAGCGCGCGCGCCATGGCGCGCGTTTGCCGTCGCAGCTCGTCCTGGAGGCCGGGAGTCAGGGTGTAGGGCGGCAGCGAGCAGGCAGAATCACCCGAGTGCACGCCCGCCTGTTCGATGTGTTCCATGATGCCGCCGATGAGGATTTCTTCTCCATCGGAAAGAGCATCGACATCGACTTCGGTGGCGTCGTCGAGGAAGCGGTCGAGCAGTACCGGTGACTCGTTGCTGACCTTGACCGCTTCGCGCATGTAGCGTTCGAGGTCTTTTTGCTCGTGGACGATTTCCATTGCCCGACCGCCCAGGACGTAGGAAGGCCGCACGACCAGCGGGTAGCCGATTTCGGCAGCCATGCGCACGGCCTCCTCGGTGGTGCGCGCGGTGCGGTTGGGCGGCTGGCGAAGGCCGAGATCGTTCAGGAGTTTCTGGAAACGCTCGCGGTCTTCGGCGGCGTCGATCATGTCCGGGTTGGTGCCGATGATGGTGACGCCGTTTTCTTCCAGTGCGCGGACGCGTTTCAGGGGGGTCTGACCACCGAACTGGACGATGACGCCGTCGGGTTTTTCGACGTGGACGATTTCCAGGATGTCTTCCAGGGTGATCGGCTCGAAGTACAGGCGGTCGGATGTGTCGTAGTCGGTGGAGACGGTTTCCGGGTTGCAGTTGACCATGATGGTTTCAAAACCGTCTTCCCGTAGCGCCAGCGCCGCGTGTACGCAGCAGTAGTCGAACTCGATGCCCTGCCCGATGCGGTTCGGGCCGCCGCCGAGCACCATGATTTTCTTGCGATTGGTGGGCCGGACTTCGCATTCTTCCTCGTAGGTGGAATACATGTAGGCGGTGGTGGTGGCGAATTCTGCCGCGCAGGTGTCGACCCGCTTGAACACGGGCCGCACGCCGAGCGTGTGCCGAGCCAGCCGCACGGCGGTTTCGGTGCTGTTGAGGAGTTTCGCCAAGCGGCGGTCGGAAAAGCCCTTGCGCTTCAGTTCCCGAAGTTCGTCGGCGGAAAACGCCTTGAGCGAACGACCGGCAAGCGCCTTTTCGCTGATGATGAGGTCTTCGATCTGAGCAAGGAACCACGGGTCGATGCCGGTGAGCTGGTTGACCCTTTCCAGGCTGTAGCCTTCGCGGAACGCCTGCCCGACGTACCAGATGCGCTGTGCGCCGGGATTGCCGAGCTCGTGTTCCATGTCTTCGTGATCGGTTTCGATTTCATCCAGACCGTATGCGTCGACTTCCAGCCCGCGCAAGGCTTTCTGGAACGATTCCTGGAAGGTACGGCCTATCGCCATGACTTCGCCCACGGATTTCATCTGCGTGGTCAGGCGGTCGTTGGCCTGGGGGAATTTCTCGAAGGCAAAACGCGGCACCTTGGTGACGACGTAGTCGATGGTCGGCTCGAAGGAAACCGGCGTGACTCCACCGGTGATCTCGTTCTTGAGCTCGTCCAGCGTATAGCCCACGGCAAGCTTGGCCGCGACCTTGGCAATCGGAAAACCCGTGGCCTTGGATGCCAGCGCGGAGGAGCGCGACACCCGTGGGTTCATCTCGATCACGATCATGCGCCCATCTTCGGGGTTGATCGCAAATTGCACGTTCGAGCCGCCGGTATCCACGCCGATTTCACGCAAAATGGCAATCGAGGCGTTGCGCACGAGTTGGTATTCCTTGTCGGTCAGGGTTTGCGCCGGGGCGACGGTGATGGAGTCGCCAGTGTGCACGCCCATCGCATCGAGATTTTCGATGGAACAGATGATGATGCAGTTGTCTTTTCTGTCGCGCACGACTTCCATCTCGATTTCTTTCCATCCCAGGAGGGACTCTTCGATCAGGAGCTCGTTGGTGGGGCTGGCTTCCAGCCCGCGCTTGCAGATTTCGTGGAATTCTTCGGTGTTGTAGGCCACCCCGCCACCCGTGCCGCCCAGGGTGAAGCTGGGGCGGATGATGATCGGAAAGCCGATGCCGCCCTGCACCTGCAAGGCTTCTTCCATGCTGTGGGCGATGCCGGATCGCGCGGAGCCGAGTCCGATGCGGGTCATCGCGTCCTTGAACTTGAGCCGGTCTTCCGCCTTGTCGATGGCCGTGCGGGAAGCGCCGATGAGTTCGACGTTGTATTTTTCGAGCACACCATTCTTGGCCAGATCGAGCGCGCAGTTGAGTGCCGTCTGTCCGCCCATCGTCGGCAGGATCGCATCCGGGCGTTCCTTTTCGATGATGCGCTCAATGACTTGCCAAGTGACAGGCTCGATGTAGGTCACGTCCGCCGTGCCGGGATCGGTCATGATCGTGGCCGGATTGGAATTGACCAGGACGACCCGATAGCCTTCCTCGCGCAAAGCCTTGCACGCCTGCGCGCCGGAGTAGTCGAATTCGCATGCCTGGCCGATGATGATCGGGCCAGCGCCAATGATCAGGATGGTGTTGATGTCTGTGCGTTTGGGCATTCTTTGCCTCGGATAGAACAGGGAACCACGGGGACGCGCCGCCGTCTCCCTTTAAGGATTCGAAATCAGCGGTTCGGGAAGAGGTTGATGAAACGGTCGAACAGATGAACCACGTCATGCGGGCCGGGAATCGCTTCCGGGTGTCCCTGGAAGGAAAACGCGGGGGCATCCGTGCGGGCAAGGCCCTGGATGGAACCGTCGAACAGCGACACATGCGTCACCCGCAGATTGTCCGGCAACGTGGCCGGATCGACCGCAAAGCCGTGGTTCTGGCTGGTGATGAGCACCTGTCCGGTATCGAGATCCTTCACCGGATGGTTCGCGCCATGGTGGCCGAACTTCATCTTCATGGTTTTTGCACCGGAGGCCAGCGCCAGCAGTTGATGCCCCAGGCAGATGCCGAAGACCGGCACCTTTGCCGCCACGATTTCCCGGATTGCAGCAACCGCATAATCGCAGGGGTCGGGGTCACCCGGCCCGTTGGAGAGGAAAACGCCATCGGGTTTCATTGCCAGCACATCCTGGGCGCTCGTCCCGGCAGGCACCACCGTCAGGCGGCAACCGCGCGAAGCGAACATGCGCAGGATGTTGCGTTTGACTCCAAAGTCATACGCCACCACATGCCAGCGAGGCGCTTCCTGCGTGCCGTAGCCTTCCCCAAGTTGCCATGCGCTTTCCGACCACTCGAAAGGCGTGGGAGTTGTTACGGCCTTTGCCAGATCCATTCCGCCCAGGCCGGGGAAGGCTCGCGCGGCAGCAATCGCCGCCTCGGCATTCAGCTTTGCTCCCGGTTCGCCCGTGACGATGCAGCCAGCCTGTGCGCCTTTTTCGCGCAGCAGGCGGGTCAGTTTGCGGGTATCCAGTCCGGCAATCGCCACCACGTTCTCACTGCGCAGCCAGTCATCCAGCTTTTGCGACATGCGGAAATTGGACGGCAGAACCGGCAAATCGCGGATGACGAGGCCCGCAGCCTGCACACGGCCCGACTCCACGTCCTCGACATTCACTCCGGTGTTGCCGATGTGTGGATAGGTGAGTGTGACGATCTGCTTGCAATAGCTTGGATCGGTAAGGATTTCCTGGTAGCCGGACATCGAGGTGTTGAACACCACCTCGCCCACCGCGCTACCCGCCGCGCCAATGCCTTTGCCATGAAAAACCGTGCCGTCGGCGAGCGCAAGAAGGGCAGGAGGAAAAACAGTCACGAAAAACTCCCGGAACGACAGGCGGCGAACATCGGTTCAAGCCCACGCCGCCCCATATACGCGAAAAAACGGGACGGCCACTGACCGATCCCGTACTGAACATGGGGGATTCTAACGTCTCAACGCATACAATGCAAACCCTCAACGCAGTCCAAGTACATCCTGCATGTCGAAGAGTCCCCGCTTTTTGTCGGAAAGGAAGCGAGCAGCCTTGAGCGAACCCAGCGCGTAGGGCATTCGACCGCC
>JAITWP010000128.1 GCA_031285365.1 Azoarcus sp. | reverse complement strand
CGCAGGATGAGCATCAAAGACCGGGCGACGGGGTCGCATCGGATGCGCCATCGGAGCATGCAGCCGCTGGCCGGTGATGGAAGCGGGCGCGGCGATGATCTCCTCCAGGGTGCCCGTGGCCACGACTTCGCCGCCCCGCGTGCCCGCGCCGGGGCCGAGGTCGATGATGTGATCGGCACGGCGGATGGATTCGACATCGTGCTCGACGACCACGAGGGTGTTGCCCCGGTCACGCAGAGTCTCAAGCGTGTCGAGCAGCAGGCGATTGTCGCGTGGGTGTAGGCCGATTGTGGGTTCGTCGAGCACGTAGCACACGCCGCGCAGGTTGGAGCCAAGCTGCGCAGCCAGCCGGATGCGCTGCGCTTCGCCGCCGGAGAGGGTGGGCGCGGAACGGTCGAGGGCGAGATAACCAAGGCCGACGCGCCGGAGAAAATCGAGCCGCCCACGGATCTCGTTCAGCAGGTCGCGGGCGATGCCCGCCTCGCGTTCGTCGACCTCGAGCGCATCGAAAAACGCCGCCGCACGCTCGACCGTTAGGTTCGTCAGTTCGTGCAAAGGTTTTTCCCGGAAACGCACCGCGCGGGCCACAGGATTGAGCCTCGCGCCTTCGCAGGTTGGGCAGGTTTCGCCGTGGCGAATCAGCCCCTCGACGTTGCCGAGGTCGAGTTGATCGGGGTCTTCGATGCGCGCCGCCGTTTTCAGCCCGGTTCCGAAGCATTTCGGGCACCAGCCATGACGGGCGTTCCAGGAGAACAGCTTGGGGTCGGGTTCCGGAAAACTCGTACTACAGGAAGGACAGGCGCGCAGGGTGGAAAACACGACCGGCACGGCTCCCGCTTCGCCCAGTTTCAACACTTTCAGGACACCCTTGCCGTGTTCGAGGGCGTCGCGCACAAAATTGCGCAGCAGGGATTCGTTTTCCGGGCGGGCGACGGCCATGCCGAGGGGAAGTTCGATGTCGTGCTCTTTGTAGCGGTCGAGACGCGGCCACTTGGCGGCGGGCAGGTAGATGCCGTCGACCCGGAGTTGCTCGATGCCCTTGCCTTTGGCCCATTTTGCGAGGTCGTTGTAGAGCCCCTTTCTTCCTGTTACCAGAGGGGCGAGCACTTCGATGGAGGCATCGCGGAAGTCCCGCATGAGTTGGGCGACGATGGCTTCAAAACTCTGCGGCCTGACTGCCGTCCGGCAGTCCGGGCAATACTGGATGCCCAGTTTGGCGTAGAGCAGGCGCAGGAAAGGAGCGATTTCGGTGAGCGTGGCGACGGTGCTCTTGTAACCGCCCCGGCTGGTGCGTTGCTCGATGGCAACCGCCGGAGGAATGCCGGTAAGACTGTCGACGTCGGGTCGGCGCGCGGGTTGCACGAACTGGCGCGCGTAGGCGTTGAGCGATTCAAGATAACGGCGCTGGCCTTCGCCAAAGACAATATCAAAGGCCAGCGTGGATTTGCCCGACCCGGACAGACCCGTCACCACGGTGAGTTGCTGGCGTGGAATGCTTGCGTTGATGTTCTTGAGGTTGTGTTCGCGGGCGTGAAAGATGTCGATGGTCTGCGCCGCCTGGACGCGCCAGGGAGCCGGGGGTTCGGCAACACGCCGGGCAGTGTTGCGGCTCCGTTCAAGCGCGGCTGCGTGCTCACGCAGGGCCGCGCCCGTGTGGGAAGACGGGTGTTCTGCCAGCGCCTGCGGCGAGCCTTCGCCGACGAGTTGTCCACCGTCTTCGCCCCCCTCGGGGCCAAGGTCGATGATCCAGTCGGCGGCGGCGATGAGGTCGAGATTGTGTTCGATGACGATCAGGGAATGTCCGTCGGAAAGAAGCCTGTCAAAGGCTTTTATGAGTATCGCAACATCCTCGAAGTGCAATCCGGTGGTCGGTTCGTCGAACAGGAAAAGCAGACCGGGCACTTTGCGGCCATTGTCATTTCCCACAGACTTATCCACAGGTTTTTTCGCGCGCGCGGATTTGGCTTTGCCCTTCTGAGTGGCTCCGGCCAGATGCCCGGCAAGTTTCAGGCGTTGCGCTTCGCCGCCTGAGAGAGTCGGCACGGGCTGGCCGAGACGCAGGTAGTCGAGCCCGACTTCGGACAGCGGCGCGAGCACGGCTTGTACGGTTGGCTCTTCAGTGAAGAATTGCAGGGCTTCGCTTACGGTCATGTCCAGCACATCGGCAACGGATTTTCCGCGCCAGGAAAGTTCGAGCACTTCCGGTCGATAGCGCCTTCCTTCGCAGTCCGGGCAGCGCAGCCAGACATCCGAAAGGAACTGCATTTCGACATGCTCAAAGCCCGAACCCGAACAGGCCGGACAGCGGCCATGTCCGGCGTTGAAGCTGAATGTACCCGGCCCATAGCCGCGCTGTCTGGCTTCCGGCAGGGCGGCGAACAACTGGCGGATGGCATCCCACGCCCCGACGACGCTCACGGGATTGGAGCGCGAGCTTTTGCCGATGGGGGACTGGTCGACCATGACTACACCGGAAAGCGATTCCAGCCCGTCGATTCTTTCAAACGTCCCGCCGGGTGCGTCGACGGTCTGACCGAAATGCCGCGCCAGCGCCGGGTAGAGCACATCGCCGATCAGCGTGGATTTGCCCGAACCGGACACGCCCGTGAGGCACACCAGTCGTTGCAGTGGAAACGCCGCCGTGAAAGCGCGCAGATTGTGTTCGCGCGCACCGGAGAGGATCAGCCGGGGGGTGTGCGTGTCTACGGGCCGCGCGCGACGGGTTCCCGCGATGCTTTTTTTGCCCGAAAGCCACGGGCCGGTGACGGAATGGCGATTAGCCGCGATTTCCGCTGGCGTGCCGCGCGCGACGAGTTCGCCGCCGCGTTCGCCCGCGCCGGGGCCGATTTCGAGCAGTTCATCGGCGGCAAGCATGACCTGGGGATCGTGTTCGACGACGACCAGGGTATTGCCGGCATCGCGCAGCCGCGTCATCGTCTTGATGATGCGTCCGATGTCGCGCGGATGCAGGCCGATTGAAGGTTCATCGAGCACGAAAAGGGTGTTGACGAGCGAAGCCCCCAACGCGCCGGTGAGATTGATCCGCTGCACTTCACCGCCGGAGAGCGTGCGCGACTGGCGATCCAGGGTCAGGTAGCCAAGGCCGACATCGGCGAGGTAGTCGAGCCGACTGCGGATTTCATCGAGCACCAATAAACCGGCCTCATCGAACGGCAGGGTCAGCCCGATGAACCGTTCGCGCAATCTCGTTACCGGCAGCGCCATCAGTTCGTGGATGGCCAGTCCATTCTCGCCGTCCAGGGGAAGCCGCCACAGCAGTGCATCGGGTTTGAGCCGCGCGCCGTGGCAGGCCGGACATTCGGTGTAACTGCGGTAGCGCGACAGCAGCACGCGGATGTGCATCTTGTAGGACTTGGTTTCCAGCCAATCGAAGAAATGCCGCGCCCCGTACCAGTAGCGAGGCCAGGAAGAAGCCCAGCTTTTCCATTTCTCGTCGCCTTCGAGCACCCAGTGGCGATGCTCGGGCGGCAGGTCGCGGAAGGGTATGTGGACGTCCACGCCATGCTGCGGCGCCATGCGCATGAGGTCGTCCTGGCATTCGCGGAAACTCTGCGTCTGCCAGGGACGAATCGCGCCTTCGGCCAGGGTTTTCGATTCATCGGGCACGACGAGGTTGAAATCCACCCCGATCACCCGCCCGAAACCCCGGCAGGTTTCACACGCCCCGATGGGAGAATTGAACGAGAAGAGACCCGGCGTCGGATCGTTGTAATCAATGTCGCATTCGGCGCAGTGCAGCGCGGTGGAATAAGACCATGCCTCGTCGCCCTCTCCGGCAAAGACCGTGAGTCGGCCCTGCCCGCGTTGCAGGGCGGCTTCCAGCGCCTCGGCAACGCGGCCTGGATCAGCGCCCGCCAGCCGGAAACGATCCTGCACCACTTGCAGCACGTCCCCTTCCGTGCCTGCCTGCCGCGCGTGAACGCGGGTATAACCCTGGGCGGCCAGCAGTGCGGTCACTTCCTCGGCGGTGAAATTTCCGGGAATGGTAATGGGAAAGCAGATCGCCAGTCGGGGGGCCGCAGCAGCGCGTTCGGAAAGATCGGCGGCGATGCTTGCCGGGGTGTCACGCCGCACCGGTTTGTCGCAACCCCGGCAATGCAGGCGGGCCGCACGGGCGTAGAGCAGCTTGAAGTAGTCGGCCAGCTCGGTCATGGTTCCCACGGTGGAACGCGAGGTGCGCACCTGCCCGGACTGGTCGATGGCGAGGGCGGGCGGTACGCCCTCGATACGCTCGACGCGGGGTTTGTCCATGCG
>JAITWP010000126.1 GCA_031285365.1 Azoarcus sp. | reverse complement strand
GTGGCCGCCCTGACCGGCGCACCGCTCACCCCTGCGCCGCTCGCATTGGTTCCCCCAGCAAGCGAAGCCCGCCGCGAGATCGTGCTCGACGCGCCCGAGAAGTGCCCGCGCTATTGCGGGCGCGTCATCAGCGGAGTAAACGCCAGGGCGCAAACCCCTGCCTGGATGGAAGATCGCCTGAAGCGCTCCGGCCTGCGCCCGATTCACGCCGTGGTCGACATCACCAACTATGTGATGCTCGAACTCGGCCAGCCCCTGCACGCTTTCGACAACGCCTGTCTTTCCGGCGCGATTCACGTCCGCCTGCCGCATCCCGGCGAAGCGTTGCAACTCCTGAACGAACAGACGGTAAAGCCCTCGCCCGATACCCTGCTGATTGCCGACGAAGCCCGCGCGTTGGCGCTGGCCGGACTCATGGGCGGTTCCGACTCCGGCGTGACCGGGGAGACGACCGAAGTCTTCCTGGAGTCTGCTTTCTTTTCGCCTGATGCCATCACCGGACGCGCGCGCGCATATGGCTTTTCTTCCGACGCCTCGCACCGTTTCGAGCGCGGGGTGGATTTCCAGTTGCAGCGACCGGCCATCGAGCGTGCCACGCAGCTCATTCTCGACATTTGCGGTGGCGTGCCCGGCCCGGTGGAAGAAGCGCGTTCGGATGACCATTTGCCGGGCCGCGAAGAAGTCTCCCTGCGTCCGGCGCGGGCGCGGCAGGTGCTTGGCATCGACCTGAACACGGAGACCCTGCGCGGGCTGCTGGAGCGCATTCACCTGACGGTGCGCGATCTGGCGGTCGAACTGCGGGTCACGCCGCCTGCCTTCCGTTTCGACATCGAAACCGAAGAAGACCTCATCGAAGAAATCGCGCGACTGTACGGTTACGACAACATTCCCGCCATCGAGCCGCGAGGCAAACTGGGCATGCTTGCCAGCACCGAATCGGCGCGCACCGATTGGGATGTACGTCATTTTCTGGCCGACCGTGGTTTTCAGGAAGTCGTGAATTACTCTTTCGTTGATTCCGCCTGGGAGCGGGATTTCTGCGCCAATAACGCCCCGATCCGGTTGGCCAATCCGATTGCCAGCCAGATGGACGTGATGCGATCCAGCCTGATTCCGAGTCTGGTCTCCAACCTGGTGACGAATCGCAAACGCCAGCAGAATCGCGTTCGGATTTTTGAGCTGGGCCGTTGTTTCATTCGCCGGGAGCGGGATGGGGCAGGGGATGAAGTGCCGGGTTTTCATCAACCGCGACGACTGGCGGCTCTGGCAGCGGGAACGGTTCTTCCCGAACAATGGGGAGAGGCGGCGCGCGCGGTCGATTTCTTCGATCTCAAGGGCGATCTCGAAGCCCTGTTTGCGCCGCGCATGCTGACGTTTGCGCCGGTTTCGGCGCCTGCGCTGCATCCCGGACGTGCGGCCACGGTGTTTCTGGATGGTCGGGATATTGGCGTGATCGGTGAAATTCATCCGATCT
The DNA here is from genome assembly GCA_031285365.1 of Azoarcus sp. Taxonomy (GTDB): domain Bacteria; phylum Pseudomonadota; class Gammaproteobacteria; order Burkholderiales; family Rhodocyclaceae; genus WRNU01. The sequence continues at coordinate 5,416 of JAITWP010000126.1, read as the reverse complement.
GGGCACAGCGCTTTGAACTGGGTTCGGCCCCGGTCGTATTTGAAGTCGATCTCGATGCAGCGCTTTCCGCCCTGTGCCCGAAGAGTGGTGAAATTTCACGCATGCCTGCGGTGTTACGTGATCTCGCGTTGGTGGTTCCTGCCGATGTTCCCGCTGCAACGGTACTGAACGCATTGCGCGAGGCCGCGCCTGTCACCGTACAGGAAATCATACTTTTTGATGTTTATCAGGGGAAAGGCATTGAATCAGGCTGCAAGAGCCTTGCGTTCAGGGTTTCCATGCAAGATACTCAGCGTACTCTCGAAGACGCTGAAGTAGATGAAGCGATCTCCGAGTTGCTTCGACATGTCGAGCGCACCGTGGGTGGACGGTTGCGTGTTTGAAGGAGAGATTTCATGCCCATAACCTTGACCAAAGCAGATCTTGCCGATTTGCTGTTTGAGCAGGTTGGACTGAACAAACGCGAAGCCAAGGATATGGTGGAGAGTTTTTTTGAAACCATTCGCACATCCCTGGAACAGGGTGAGAGTGTCAAGCTCTCCGGTTTTGGCAATTTCATGTTACGGGACAAACCGCAACGTCCGGGACGCAATCCCAAGACCGGCGAAGAAATCCCGATTTCTGCCCGGCGCGTAGTGACTTTCCATTCCAGCCAGAAACTCAAGGACGCCGTGGAGGTAGTCATTAATGGCGACGGACGCGCCTGAGTCCTCCTCTACCGCGACGGCTCTGCCGCCGATTCCCGCCAAGCGTTATTTCAGCATCGGTGAGGTCAGCGAACTGTGCGGGGTCAAGACACACGTATTGCGCTACTGGGAGCAGGAATTTTCCCAGTTGAAACCCGTCAAACGCAGTGGCAACCGGCGTTACTACCAGCACCACGAAGTGCTCCTGGTGCGCAAGATTCGCCACTTGCTCTACGACGAAGGATTCACGATCTCGGGCGCACGCAATCGCCTCGGCGAGGCCGCGATCCAGGATCAGGAAAACGCCATTGCCGCCGAACAGGCCCACACCCTGCTCCTTGAACTTCGCGCCGAAGTTGAGGCCACATTGGGCGTACTGCGGGGTTGAGCAACCCGTTCCAGATTCTTCTGGAAAGTTTTGGGCGATTTTTGTACAATCACCTGTTTTCAAGTCGGGGCGTAGCGCAGCCTGGTAGCGCACTTGCATGGGGTGCAAGGGGTCGCGAGTTCGAATCCCGCCGCCCCGACCAATCGGATCAGACACTCAGGCCAGTCATTGAACTGGCCTGAGTGTTTTCAGGTTCACAAAGAAATCCTCTTCGCCCGCTCCAGCGCCTTCGCCAGATACCGCCCCGTATGACTCTGCTCGCAGGCGGCGACGGATTCCGGCGTGCCGGCGCAGACGAGCGTGCCTCCGCCGATACCGCCTTCAGGGCCTAGGTCGATGATCCAGTCTGCCGTTTTGATGACGTCGAGATTGTGCTCGATGACGATGATGGTGTTTCCGTTGTCGCGCAGTCGCGTGAGGACGCGCAACAACAGTTCGATGTCCTGAAAGTGCAAGCCGGTGGTGGGTTCGTCGAGGATGTAGAGCGTGCGCCCGGTGTCGCGTTTGGAGAGTTCGAGAGCAAGCTTGACCCGTTGTGCTTCGCCGCCGGATAGCGTCGTGGCGCTTTGTCCGAGGCGGATGTAGCCGAGGCCGACGTCGATCAGGGTTTCGAGCTTGCGCGCGATGGTGGGGACGGCGGAGAAAAAGTCGTTCGCCTGATCGACGGTCATCTCCAGCACTTCGTAGATGTTGCGGCCCTTGTAGCGGATTTCCAGCGTTTCGGCGTTGTAACGCTGGCCCCGGCAACTGTCGCAGGGTACGAACATGTCAGGCAAAAAATGCATTTCTACCTTGATCATGCCGTCGCCCTGGCAGGCTTCGCAACGTCCGCCCTTTACGTTGAACGAGAAACGCCCCGCCCCGTAGCCGCGTGCCTTCGCTTCGGGTACGCCGGAGAAGAGTTCGCGGATGGGGGTCATCAGCCCGGTGTAGGTGGCGGGGTTGGAACGCGGGGTGCGCCCGATCGGGGACTGGTCGACGCTGATGACCTTGTCGAGCAGGTCGAGTCCGTGGATGGCCTTGTGCGGCGCGGTTTCGAGATTTGCGCCGTTAAGCTGGCTGGTTGCTACCGCGCTCAGGGTATCGTTGATGAGCGTAGATTTGCCCGAACCCGAAACGCCGGTGACGCAGACGAAAAGACCGACGGGAATGTCGACATCGAGTTTTTTCAGGTTGTTGCCACTTGCGCCGACGATGCGGATGAGGCGCTCGGTATTCACCGGCATGCGCCGTGTGGGCAGCGCAATTCTGCGGCGGCCTGCAAGCCATGCGCCGGTCACGGAGGCGGGATTGTCGATGACTGCCTCCGGTGGGCCGCTGGCAATGGCTTCCCCACCGTTTTCACCCGCGCCGGGGCCCATGTCGACGAGATGGTCGGCAGCCCGGATGGCCTCTTCGTCATGCTCGACCACGATGACCGTGTTGCCGAGATCGCGCAATCGACCCAGGGTTTCCAGCAGGCGGCCATTGTCGCGCTGGTGCAGTCCGATGGAAGGCTCGTCGAGTACGTACATGACCCCGGTCAGGCCCGATCCGATCTGGCTGGCGAGCCGGATACGCTGCGCTTCGCCGCCGGAAAGGGTGTCGGCGGCGCGCTCCAGGCTCAGGTAGCCGAGGCCGACGTTGTTCAGAAAACCGAGCCGCGCGGTGATTTCCCGGACGATTTTTTCCGCGATGAGTGCTCGCTGGCCTTTGAGTTGCAAATCCTTAAAGAACGCCAGGCAGCGCGATAGCGGCAGGGCGGCTACTTCGGGCAACGACAACTCACCCACCAGCACATGCCGGGCCGCCGGGGTCAGGCGCGCGCCGTCGCAGTCCGGGCAGCAGCAACTGGCGCGGTACTTCAGCAGTTCCTCGCGCACCAGGGTTGAATCGGTATCGCGGAAACGTCGTTCCATGTTGGGAATGATTCCCTCGAATGGATGTGATTTCATCACCGTGCGGGCTCTGTCGGAGAGATAGCGGAAGGCGATGCGTTCATCTCCCGAGCCGTGAAGGACGACCTCCCGCGCTTTTTTCGGCAGCTTGTTGAACGGTGTTTCGGCATCGAATCCGTAATGCGTCCCCAGGCTTTCGATCATCTGGAAATAGAACTGGTTGCGCCTGTCCCAGCCCCGGATTGCTCCGGCGGCCAGTGAAAGTTCCGGGTAAGCGACGACCCGTTGGGGATCAAAGAATGCGATCTGTCCAAGACCGTCGCAACGCGGGCACGCACCAGCCGGGTTGTTGAACGAGAACAGCCTGGGTTCCAGCGCGGGCAGGGCGAAGTCGCACACCGGACAGGCAAAGCGGGCCGAAAACGAGTATTCCCCGCCGTTGTCCATCCTGTCCATTTCCACCGCGATGGCGCGTCCGTCGCTGTATGCGAGCGCGGTCTCGAACGATTCGGCCAGCCTGTCGCGCCATTCTGGGCGCACACGCAGGCGGTCGATGACGATCTCGATCTCGTGGCGGCGGTTTTTGTTGAGCGGCGGCGGTTCGTCCAGATCGACAATGACGCCGTCGATTCGCGCCCGCACGAAACCCTGCGCCGCGAGGCTGGTGAGCAGTTCCTGCTGTTCTCCCTTGCGTCCGCTCAACACTGGCGCGAGGATCATCACGCGGGAATCGGCGGGCAATGTCAACACTTGGTCGACCATCTGAGTCACGCTTTGCGCATCCAGCGTCCGTTTAGGGTGGCGGGGGCAGTGCGGGGTGCCGGCGCGGGCGTAAAGCAGACGCAGGTAATCGTGAATTTCCGTGACGGTTCCGACCGTGGAACGCGGATTGTGGCTGGCGGCCTTCTGTTCGATGGCAATGGCGGGCGAGAGTCCCTCGATCAGGTCGACGTCCGGTTTTTCCATCAGTTGCAGGAACTGACGGGCATAGGCGGAAAGGGATTCCACGTAGCGTCGCTGACCTTCGGCGTAAAGCGTATCGAACGCCAGTGACGATTTTCCCGAACCCGACAGACCCGTCACGACCGTGAGCCGGTTGCGCGGCAGGTCAATATTGATATTCTTCAGGTTATGGGTACGGGAGCCGCGGATGTGGATTGAGTCCATGTCGAGGTTGGCATGGTTGAGTAAATCACACACTATAAAAGAGAAAGCAGCCGCGAGTGAAGTTCAATGACACAATAGATACCGGGTGCCGATGGATAGTGTGTAAGTGGCATGGATCGTTACGAACAGGTTGACTGAACATGATCTCCGATACATCTCTTTTAGCTCGCTGTGCCGAGCGGATCGCGCAATCTTCCGGGCTGATCATCGCCGCTGGCGCAGGTATGGGCGTTGATTCGGGGCTGCCCGATTTCCGGGGGCCGGAAGGGTTCTGGCACGCTTACCCGCACTTGCGTCAGGCGGGGCTGCGTTTCGAGGAAATTGCCAATCCACGGGCGTTTATTCGGGAACCTGGTCTTGCCTGGGGGTTTTACGGGCATCGCCTGAAACTCTATCGGGAAACAACTCCGCATCGGGGTTTCGCCATCCTGCAGGAAATCGCGACGCGTTTGCCGAATGGGGCTGCCGTGATTACCAGTAACGTGGACGGGCATTTCCAGAAAACGGGCTTTCCCGTCGAGAAGGTTTGGGAAGTGCACGGCTCGATTCATTACCTGCAATGCGCCGAGGCTTGTACGGATGGCATCTGGTCCGCAGATGGATTCGAGCCTCGTGTCGATCCGGCTACCTGTCGTATGGCAGAGCCTTGGCCATGTTGTCCGGAGTGCGGTGGACTGGCGCGGCCCAACATTCTGATGTTCGGTGACTGGGACTGGGTGGAATGGCGCTCCAGCCACCAGGAGGCGCATTTTGCGGCCTGGTGCAGAGTGACACCGAATCCCGTCGTGATCGAACTGGGCGCAGGCAAGTCCGTTGCCACGATTCGGCTGATGGGCGAGCACAGCGGTTTTCCGCTCATTCGCGTCAACCTGCGTGACCCGGAAGTTCCCGAGGCAAACCATATCAGCGTGCCAATGGGAGCACTTGCCGCGCTTGAAGGCATTCGGGCGGCGCTGGTGAAGATGAAGTTTTTGCCTGCCAAACCCTGACCGAGGTCAGGCATCGGTTTGATTAAGACTCTCCAATATCCGTCGCACCGGCGCGGGCAGGGCGGCGGAACCGATCTGCTCAATCGCCAGCCATTGCCAGGCGGGATCTGAAAGCATTCGAGGGGCGGCAGGGAGATCGACGCGCCAGGGCGCGATTTTCAGCGTGAAATGCGTGAAGACGTGAACGAGCGGCGGCAAGGCCCGTGCGCTGGCTCGATCAATGCCAAAACTGCGCAAAACCCAATCGTCCGTGTCAGTACCTTCCGGGATTTCGGGCAGGGTGAGCAGCCCCCCCCAGATTCCGGCAGG
>JAITWP010000067.1 GCA_031285365.1 Azoarcus sp. | reverse complement strand
GTACCAACGAGCGCTCGGGGCGCGGCGCTCGCTGGTGTGCTACTCGGTCAAGGCGAATTCCAACCTCGGCGTGCTCTCGGTGTTCGCGCAGCTTGGGGCCGGGTTCGATATTGTCTCGGGCGGGGAGCTGGCGCGGGTATTGGCGGCTGGAGGGCGTGCAGATCGGGTGGTGTTCTCGGGCACAGGCAAGCTTCGCACGGAGATGCACCAGGCGCTGGAGGCGGGGATTCGCTGTTTCAACGTGGAGTCCGCCGCCGAGCTTGAACGGTTGAATGAAATCGCGGGGGAGATGGGCAAGACGGCCTCCGTCGCGATACGGGTGAATCCGGATGTCGATCCGAAAACACACCCCTATATCTCGACGGGGTTGAAGAGCAACAAATTCGGAGTGGCTTTTGGGGATGCAGCGGCGCTTTATCGGCGTGCGGCGGCTTTGCCCAATCTGCGGGTTTGTGGCATTGATTGCCACATCGGTTCGCAACTGCTCGATCCTGCGCCGATAGCGGAAGCTGCGCGCCGGATGCTCGACCTCGTCGACCAACTGGCAGAGGAAGGCATCCGCCTGGAACACATCGACCTGGGCGGCGGGCTGGGCGTTCGCTACCGGGATGAAGCCGTTCCCACGGTGGATGAGTATCTCGCGCCGTTGCTGGAATTGTTCAAGGATCGGCCGGAAGAACTGTGGTTCGAGCCGGGGCGCTCGCTCACCGGGAATGCCGGCCTGTTGCTCACGCGGATCGAGTATCTGAAGCAGGGCGAGGAAAAGAATTTCGCCATCGTCGACGCGGCAATGAACGATCTGCTTCGCCCGTCGCTCTACAACGGCTGGCACGCGGCAGTGGAAGTCGATGTGCGCGATGTGCCAAGGCAAACCGTCGATGTGGTGGGGCCGATTTGCGAGAGCGGGGATTTTCTCGCGCGCGATCGCGATCTGGCCGTGGAGGAGGGAGATTTGCTCGCGCTGTTGTCGGCGGGCGCTTACGGGATGAGCATGAGTTCCAACTACAACTCCCGCCCCCGCGCCGCCGAAGTGCTTGTCGACGGAGATACGGTTCATCTCGTGCGTGTCAGGGAGACGGTGGAGTCGCTCTACGCGCTGGAATCTCCGTTGCCGCCGAGTCGGTCATAGATCATTTTTCGTTGAGGCTGATGGCGATGTTCTCAAGATATGGCATGGCGCTTGTACTCTCCTTCCTGATGCCGGTGCAGGCACATGCGGCTCCGATGGAGAGCCTGCCGTCCGTCGTGCGTGTGGAGCTTGAACGCGCCCGTATTCCGGTGGACGCGGTGTCGGTATGGGTTCAACCGGTGGATGCGAGACAGCCCACGGTGGCGTTCAATGCCGAGCGTCCGATGAATCCGGCTTCGTCGATGAAGGTGGTGACGACCTTTGCCGCGCTGGAACTGCTTGGGCCGGAGCGAACCTGGACGACCCGTATCGCAATCGGTGAGTCTTCCCAGGAAAAAGGACATCCCATCGGAAATCTTTACCTGGTGGGCGACGGCGACCCGGTGCTGACTTATGAGCGCCTCTGGCGGATATTGCGGCGGTTGCGCAGTTTGGGTTTTTCCACCATTGGGGGCGACATCGTGCTCGATCATTCGGCGCTAGTGCTGCCCGAACACGACCCTTACGCCTTTGACGGGAAAGGACTGCGCCCGTACAACAGCGGAGGAACGGGGCTGTTGATCCATTTCAATACGCAGCAACTGGCGCTTTTTCCCGGTTCCAAAGCGCAAGACCCTGTGAGGCTGGTTGCGGAGCCTCCGCTGGCGGGGGTGGAAATCGATAACCAGATCGTGACCTCCAGCAGGAATTGCGATGTCTGGTTTCGCGATCTCAATGCAAAGATGGATAAAGGCCGCTTGACGCTTACGGGCAGTCTGCCCGCCAATTGCGGGCCGCGCGTCTGGGGCACTTCACCGCTTGCGCCGTCCGATTACGGCGTGGCAATGGTGCGGGCCTTGTGGTGGGAATTGGGGGGTGCGGCGCGTGGGCAGGTACGAAATGGCCTTACTCCTGCCGATGCGAAAACCCTGATTATCGATGAGTCCGTGCCATTGGGCGAGATCGTGCGCACCATGAACAAATGGTCGAGCAACGTCATTGCCCGGCAATTGCTGGCTCAGGTAGGGCGCGAGAGTGCCAATATCAATAGGTCTTCTACTGATATGGTGGCTGCCGGAGTCGAAGCCACGCGGCAGTGTCTGATCAGGGCGGGCATCGAGGTTTCCGGGCTGGAGATCGGCAACGGTTCAGGATTGTCCCGCGAGGCCCGCATTCGCGCGGATAGCCTCGGAACCTTGCTGGTGCGTGCCTGGCAACGTCCATGGATGCCGGATTTCGTCGCCTCACTGCCTATCGTTGGACGTGACGGTACGGCACACCGCCGCCTGAAGGACAGTCCCGTTCGTGGTCATGCGCACCTGAAAACAGGCACGATCAATGACGTGAAATCCATCGCGGGCTACGTGCTCGATCAACACGGGCGTCGCCACGCCGTGGTGATGATGATCAATCACTCCGAGGCCGGCGGTTCGCAAAAGGCGCAGGATGCGCTGATAGAGTGGGTCTGGTCAGGGGTGCCGCAGGTGACAGAACCCAAACCTGCAGCATCACACGAAAAGCCGCAGGCGAGCCCCAAAAAGGCATCGCCGCGCGGCAAAAAGCGTTGATGTTGATCGTCGGAGTAACCCCTCCCTCTTAATTTTTCTTCCTGAGGATTTCCGCTTCGTCGTTGTTGCCCACGCCCGCTGCGTTGGCCTCATCGGTGTCGATGTGAAACTCGCGAAAATGGCCTTCGCCGGAACGGATGAGCACGTCTTCGAAAATCAGCGGTCTTTTGCCGCTGGTCTTGACGTCGACGAGATCCTTGTCCTGGAGTCCCGCTTCTTTGGCCTGTTCGGGCGAAAGATGGATGTGACGCAGTGCCACGATTGCGCCAGCGCCCAATTCGACTTCGCCCTTGGGGCCAACGAGCTTGACGCCGGGAGAATCTCCCAGCTTGCCGGATTCACGCACAGGCGGGTCGATGCCGAGCGTGCGCGCATCCGTCAGGGAGACTTCGACCTGCGTCTGCGGGCGGGTCGGCCCGATGATGCGGATGTTTTTGAATGAGCCCTTGGGGCCGACGATATCGACCTGCTCGTTGGCGGCATATTGGCCTGGCTGTACAAGCTCTTTGTACGACGTGAGTTTGTATCCCTCGCCGAACAGTGTTGCCAGGTCTTGCTCGGACAAATGCAGGTGTTTGTTCGAGATGCCAATGGGGACTTTGTAAGCCATGATTCCTCCGTGTGTATTGGGGTTGGGGGGATGTTTTTATTACAACTTCAATACTTCGGCTGTGTAGCGGGCAATCATGCCCTCTTCGTTGGTCGGTACGACGGCGACGATGACCCGGCTCTTCGGGCTGTCGATGCGCAGTTTCCTTTCGTTGTTGGCTGCCAGATCGATGTCGATGCCAAGCCAGCTTGAGAGGGCACAGACGCGCTCGCGAATGGCCGCGGCGTTCTCACCGATGCCGCCGGTAAAGACCAGCGCGTCGAGACCGCCTGCGGCGGCAGCCAGCGAACCCAGTTCGCGGGCAATCCGGTAGCAGAACAGATCGACCGCTTCGCGGGCTTCGGGCGCATCCGAAGAGAGCAGTTCGCGCATGTCCTGGCTGATCCCGGAGACGCCCAGCAGACCCGAATCCTTGTACAGCAACTGGGTGAGCGTCTTGTAGTCCATGCCTTTCTGGTCGATCAGGTAGAGCAGGACGCCGGGGTCGATGGAGCCGCAACGGGTTCCCATGAGCAGGCCGTTGATGGTGGAAAAGCCCATCGTCGTGGCCACGCCTATACCGTCGCGCACGGCAGCCATTGACCCGCCATTGCCGAGGTGGGCGATGACGACCGCGCCCTTGGCCTTCTCTCCGATGACATCGGGCAGGGTGCGGGTGATGTAGTCGTAGGACAGGCCGTGGAAACCGTAGCTTCTGATGCCGCCCTTCGTAAGTTCGCGCGGCAGGCCGTAGGTTTGCGCAACTTCGGGGTTGTGCCGGTGAAAGGCGGTATCGAAGCAGGCGACCTGCGGCACGTCGGGCAGCAATTTGAAAATTTCGCTGACCGCGCGCAGGTTATGCGGCTGGTGCAGTGGCGCGAGAGGGATGAGGGTTTCGAGTTTGGCCAGAGTGGCAGCATCGAGTTTGACAGGGGCGCTGTGATCTTCTCCACCGTGCACTACGCGATGGCCTGCGGCGGAAATTTGCAGTTCCGGCGCGTTGGTTTCGAGCCAGCGGAACAGGTAGGAAAGAGAGGCCCGGTGCTGCTCGGTCTGATCACCCGTCAGGGCGACATCTTCCTGGAAGCGTTTGCCTTCGGATGTTTTGGCAGAAAGCTTTGGCGTGGCGCCGATACCCTCGATTTGCCCTGAGAGGGCCGGATGTTCGGCCAGAGCGGGTTCCAGCGGAAAGACGGCGAATTTCAGACTCGATGAACCTGCGTTAAGGACGAGAATGGATTTCATGTGGGACTGCCTCCTTTTTATAATGATTGAACAGCTGGATGATGCAAAAGAACCGCGCGTATCCGCACGGTGCCTGCGTACGCGGGAACGTCAAGCAGGCCAAAAGTCAATGCGCAAAGTCAATATTTTAGCAGTATCCGCTTTGGCTTGTCTGCCAAAAGCAGATTCGCCAGATGCTAGAATGACCGAGCTTTTTTCTAAGGAAACTCATGGAAGTTGTGATTCTCGCCGCCGGGCAGGGCAAACGCATGCGCTCGGTTTTACCCAAGGTGCTGCAACCGCTCGCGGGGCGGCCCTTGCTTGCTCATGTGTTGACGAGCGCTCGTGCGCTCGGGGCGCGACGGATTTGTGTCGTTCACGGTCATGGTGGTGAAGCGGTGTGCTCGCGGCTCGACGCGCCCGATCTCGTCTGGGTGGAGCAAAGCCAGCAACTCGGGACAGGGCACGCGGTACAGCAGGCCGTGCCGCATCTGTCCACTGATTCGCGGGTGCTGGTGCTCTACGGTGATGTACCCCTGATCGGCGCTCCCACGCTTGCACGCCTGATGGACGCGGCAGGGCAGGATCGGCTGGCCCTGCTCACGGTCGAGCTCGATGATCCGGAAGGCTATGGCCGCATTCTGCGCGATGAAGCGGGGCGTGTGATCCGTATCGTCGAAGAGAAGGATGCAACCCCCGACGAGCGCCGGGTGTGCGAGATCAATACCGGCATTCTCGTTGCGCCTGCTGCCAAGCTGCGTGACTGGCTGGGACGTATTGGCAACGACAATACCCAGGGCGAGTATTACCTGACGGACATCGTCGGCCTTGCGGTCAGTGATGGCGTGGAAATCGTCACCGTCGCGCCCGACGACATCTCCGAGACGCTGGGCGTGAACAGCAAAGAGCAACTGGCCGTCCTTGAGCGGGTGTTTCAGGCATCTGTGGCGAAAAGACTCATGGACGCGGGGGTGACGCTCATCGATCCCGCGCGGATTGACGTGCGCGGTGAGCTTCTTTGCGGGCGCGATGTCGAAATCGACATCAATTGCGTCTTCGAGGGTCGGGTCGAATTGGGCGACGATGTCGTTGTCGGCGCGAATTGCGTGCTCCGGGACGTCCGGATTGGCAGCGGGACGCGCGTGGCTCCGTTTTCGCATCTCGATGGCACGGCGACGGGTGAAAGATGCGTGCTCGGGCCGTTTGCC
>JAITWP010000061.1 GCA_031285365.1 Azoarcus sp. | reverse complement strand
ACGCCCGCAGATCAAAAGAATCTGCGGGCGTTTTTATTGGGATTTGGCATTTGTCAGAGTAACTTCGGATTCAGCGTATACGTCCCTGCCAGGCTGGCCTGCGCCAGAATGTGCCCCTGCATGGCAGCAAGAACGGTAGGCCCGTTGAAGTGCCCTTCGACGGGAAACCGCTCCACATCCAGTGCGTAGAGCGTAAAAATGTAGCGATGCTCGATTTCGTCGTTCCACGGCGGGCATGGGCCATCGTAACCGAAATACTCACCACGCATGTCATTGTCGTTGGCAAACCAACCTGTGTAGTCGTTGGTGCCCCGACGCGATCCGTGAGGAGCCGATGGGCCGGATTTTCCGCGCGGGGTGACTTCGTTTGAAAACTCGCCAGCGTCAATTTGGCGCAGATTGGCGGGCAAATCCACCAGCACCCAGTGAAAGAAATCCGCTCGGGGCAGACTGGCAGGTACGCTACGGTCTTCCTGGTTGACGTCGTCCCCTACGCTGGGCGCGTCCAGGTCGACACAGATCATGGCAAAGCTCTTGACTCCCTCGGGAACGTCGCTCCAGGCAAAGTGCGGATTGCGGTTATTTCCCAGGCGAACGTGATGAGCGGCATCGGGCGTGGCAAAAGCGAATTCTCCCGGGATTCTTTGACCATCGGAAAAACTGTTGCTTCTGAGTCTCATGTGGGTTCTCCATCTTGCAGGGTATTGAAGCTTCGAAACTGGGGCTACGGGGGATGTTTCATCTGCTGCACACTGCTGTTACGTTGCTGCCGCCCGCGCGGCAGTTTCTTGAGATGCTCCTGCGGCTGCCGTGTATTGAGCAGCCAGTTGTGCCGAGAGGACTACCAGGGCTTTCAGCGCTTCGGGGTCGGATTGTGCGAGTTGCGCCAAACGCGCGATCCGGGTCAGCAGTTCCGGTGAAACGCCCGGAGCCGGGGCAGATGGTTGCGTGAGGGGAACCACCTGCGCGGAAACTGGGGAAACTTCTGTCTGGTGCGGTATGACAGGCGCTTCTTCCACCACCGGATCCGCATGAATTGGCGGTTCGGGTGGTTGTTCGACGAGTTGGGGAGGTTCAGGAGAGGGGGGGGCGACGATCTGATCAGACGTCAGGACGGGGGAGATGGACTCGTCTGGAGCCGATGGAATGAGACGGGAGCGAATACGGGATCGGGCGGATTTCCTGGAAGGCGGAAAAGAGGAAGGTGCAGGAGGTTGTTCGGCTTCGACTTGTTGTGGTTGCTCCTGCGGTGTCTCCTGCTGGGAAGCCACTTCCTCGGAAGGAGCCTCTGGCGACATGACATTTTGTGAAGATGCGCTGTGGGCGGGTGGTCGCCGCGGAATCCGGTCAGTGTCGAGCAGACGAGCGATGCGGGCGAATACTTCAAAGCGCGAAAACGGCTTCTTCATGAAGTCGTCAGCGCCGATGTGCGCTCCGAAAAATTGCGCCTTGGCCTGTTCGTTACCGCTCATCATGATGATGGGTGTTTCGCGGGTGCGGGCATTCTTGCGCATGGCACGCAGAGCCGCAAAGCCGTTGATGCCGGGCATCACGATGTCGAGAAAGATCAGGTCAGGCTTTTGGGTCAGGGCGACTTCCATGCCCATCTTTGCGTCCAGCGCGCCCAGGAAAACGCAGTGCGCCGACTCGAGGAAGCGCTTCATTGCCGTGAGGATGGTGGGGGAGTCGTCGATCACGAGAACGCGTGTCCCTTCCTTGGGATTAACTCGGGGACGCAGGCGACGCTCCTCAAGCTGATCCTCGATGTGTTCAGGCAGGGATTTCCTGCGGAAAAAAGAGAAAAGGTGATCGAAAAAACCCACGTTCGATTACTCCAAACCAGAAAGCACTTAATGTGTTTACGCCTGTAAGCTCAGTGCGTAGCAGTGCATATCATACACTTCTGCGTCGGTCTTGTTGCAGAACAAGAATCATGTAAGTGTAATATTATTATCATGTTATTGATTTGTAACTTTTTGTAATAAGGGTTGCTCGACAGTAGGCAAACACACACAAATGACGTAATATCGCCTCACCCAAAACGACCATTTCAAGGGGACTCATGATGAAAACATCAGTTGCTATCGCGGTTGCCGTCGGCTTTCTTTTCTCTTCGTCGGCCTTTGCCGCTGGTGAGGAGGACTTGGCCAAAGCCAAGAACTGCATGACTTGCCATAAGGTTGCCGACAAGTTGATCGGTCCGTCCTACAAGGAAGTTGCCGTCAAGTACGCCGGACAAAAAGGGGCTGCCGATCTGCTCGTCGAGAAAGTGATCAAAGGTGGTGTAGGCGTGTGGGGGCAAGTGCCGATGACTCCCAACCCGGGTGTCACGCCTGATGAAGCGAAGAAGCTCGTTGCCTGGATTTTGGCGACGAAGTAAACGCACCTGCCTCGGGTAGCGAAGCCGACAGAATCTGTCGGCTTTTTTTATGCAATGACTTCAGGCTTGCAGATTGTCGGCAAAGCCTAGTGCTATGAGTTGTGCCTGATTGATCTGCTCCGGAGAAAGTTGCAGTTCGTTTGTTGCCTGGATGAGCGCGTTCGGATCAAAGCTCTCGCATGCGCGGGCCAGGCGCAGGAACGGCGCATAGTCGCCCTGATCTTCGATCAGGGCGTCGAAGATCGGCTCCGGTAGCAGCATTTCGTCGAGTATTGCCTGCAGTGAAGTGCCCAGCAGGACGCCCAGCATGGAAAAAGCTCCTGTGATGAAAAGGTTTTCGCAACCTTCTTCGTCAAAGAAGTGGGTGCCGATCTGTTCCATGAGTCGCCCACGGGCAATGGCGGTCTGCATCATTGCCGGGGCGCCCGGGTCGCGACTGGCCGTTACCAGCAGCAGAGACAGCCATTTGTTGAGCTTGTCGTAGCCGAGAATGCTCACTGCGTGGCGGAAGGACTGGATCTCGACCATCAGTCCGAAACCCGCTGAGTTGATGTAGCGCAGCAGTTTGTAGGAGATGGCTACATCCTGTTTGAGCAGATTCTCGATTTCGCGGATTTCTCCATTGTTGCGCACCAGATTGAGCAGGCGGATGATTTGCGCATGATTGGCTGCCAGTTCTTTTGAGGCCGTTGCACCATTGAGGAAAAACCACCCCGATGCACCATCGTAGCCATTGCTGATTGCCTGCTTGAAAGCGGCCACGTCAGGTAATCCCCAGGCCAGGCTCAACCCGGGAGCGCCACTGGGGGTGGGGCACTTGCGCCCGTCGACGAGGATGAAACGCCAGTTGACGTCCGGCGGAAGATTCGCCCCCGGTGTATACCACGTCAGGCAGATTCCGATTTCTGCTTCCTGGAGCAGCGCCAGAAGTTCCTGTGTCCGGGGATGGTTCAGTGTCTGTGCCGGGATTTCCACGTGCACGTTGTGGGGAATCGGCCAGTTCAAGATTTCGGGGGTAGGAACCAGACGGCCCAGGCTGAGAAATACCGGGTACTGTTCAGGCCAGTATCCGATTGCGGCATTGAGTGTTTCACCTATGGAAGTGACACTCGGGCCATGCGCGATCAACCGGTTGGCGGTAATCGCCCGTTTTTTGTTGACAACGGGTTCGCGGGTAAGCAGGGCGATCTGGCTCATCAATGCTCAATCCTTTGCGGTGAGGGCGAGTATCGGAGACAGCCGAAATGTAACGGAACCCCGCAAGGATTAACTGCCAACTTTGGCTCTATAACAGCACGATATCGAACTGTTCCTGCGTATAGCTTGCTTCGGCATGCAGTGAAATCTTCTTGTCGATGAAATCCGAGAGCATCGCCAGTGATGAGTTCTCTTCGTCGAGGAAAAGATTGATGACTTCAGGGTTGGCCAGGATACGAAATTCCCG
>JAITWP010000022.1 GCA_031285365.1 Azoarcus sp. | reverse complement strand
GCCATCACCCGCTCCATTGCCGATCAGGCGCGCACCATCCGCATTCCGGTGCACATGATCGAAACCATCAACAAGATGAATCGCATCAGTCGGCAAATTCTCCAGGAAACCGGCCAGGAGCCCGATCCGGCCACCCTGGCCGAGCGCATGGAAATGCCCGAGGAGAAAATCCGCAAGATCATGAAAATCTCCAAGGAGCCGATCTCGATGGAAACCCCCAGCGGCGACGACGACGACTCCCATCTTGGCGATTTCATCGAAGACACTGCCACGCTCGCTCCAGCAGAAGCAGCCACCTACGCTGGATTACGCGATGCCACTTCCGAAGTGCTCGATTCGCTCACCCCGCGTGAAGCCAAGGTACTGCGCATGCGTTTCGGCATCGAAATGAACACCGACCACACGCTTGAAGAAGTCGGCAGACAATTCGACGTCACCCGCGAGCGCATCCGCCAGATAGAAGCCAAGGCGCTACGCAAACTGCGCCATCCGAGCCGTTCCGAGAAGCTGCGCAGTTTTCTTGACAGCGATGCCTGAACGTTCAAGGGCCTCTAGCTCATGCATGGTTAGAGCAGCGGACTCATAATCCGTTGGTGCTGGGTTCGACTCCCAGGGGGCCCACCACATAACAAAAAGGGCTGCGAAAACGCAGCCCTTTTTGTTATGTGAATGTGAAAACTGGAAGCACGGTCTTACGCTGCCGCAGGGGCCTCTTCAACGGTCTCAACCTCAGCAACCTCTGGTCGATCGAGCAGTTCGACATAGGCCATCGGCGCGTTGTCTCCGTCGCGGAAACCGCACTTCAGGATACGCAGGTAGCCGCCGGGACGGCTGGCGTAGCGCGGACCCAGTTCATTGAAAATCTTGACGACGATATCGCGGTCGCGCAGGCGATCAAACGCCAGACGGCGATTGGCGACAGTTGCCGTCTTGCCGAGGGTAATCAGAGGTTCAACAACCCTGCGCAGCTCCTTCGCCTTGGGCAGGGTCGTCTTGATCAGCTCGTGACGCAGCAGCGAGTTGGCCATATTGCGGAACATGGCCTGGCGGTGGCTGCTCGTCCGATTCAGTTTGCGAAGGCCATTACGGTGACGCATTATCAAATCCTCACTTGTTTCCAGGCAGGTCTCAACCGAGCCTGTCCAGTCCGGCCGGGGGCCAGTTTTCCAGTTTCATTCCCAGCGTCAACCCGCGAGAGGCCAACACTTCTTTGATTTCATTGAGCGACTTGCGGCCCAGATTAGGCGTTTTGAGCAGTTCTGTTTCGGTGCGCTGGATCAGATCACCGATGTAGTAGATATTCTCAGCCTTCAGGCAGTTGGCCGAACGCACCGTCAGTTCGAGATCATCGACCAGGCGCAGCAGCACCGGATCGACCACGACATCGTTCTTGACAGGCACATCGACGCGCGTGTCCTGCAAATCGGCAAACACCGCGAGTTGATCCACCAGCACACGGGCCGCGTAGCAGACCGCCTCTTCGGGATCGACCGCGCCGTTGGTCTCGATATCGATGACCAGACGATCGAGGTCGGTGCGCTGTTCGACGCGCGCGCTCTCCACCTGGTAGCTGACACGGCGTACCGGGCTGAACGAGGCGTCAAGCATGATGCGTCCGATGGGTTTGCTCTCGGAACTGACCGGACGGGCATTACCCGGCACGTAGCCGCGGCCTTCCTCGATCTTGATCTGCATGTCGATCTTGCCGCCCGGAGCCAAATGTGCAATCACATGCTCAGGGTTGATGATTTCGACATTCTGATTGGTTTCAATGTCGGCAGCCGTCACCGGCCCTTCTCCACTCTTCGAGAGGTGCAGGACCATTTCGCCCCGGCTGTAGAGCTTGAACACGACGCCCTTCAGATTGAGCAGCAGATCGACGATGTCTTCCCGCATACCGTCCAGGGTCGAATATTCGTGCAACACGCCGTCGATCGACACTTCCGTCGCGGCATGTCCCGGCAGCGTCGAAAGGAGAATGCGGCGTAGCGCGTTCCCAAGGGTATGCCCGAATCCCCGCTCGAACGGTTCCATCGTCACCCGGGCCTGAACCTGGGAGATGCTCTGGACGTCAACGATGCGTGGTTTCAATAGCTCATTGCTTTGCATCAATATTTCCTCGAACCAGTAACTCGTCTCCCGCATCAGCGGGAATACAGTTCCACGACCAGACTTTCATTGATCGTAGGCGGCAGTTCATCACGCGCCGGATAAGCCTTGAAAGTGCCCTTGCCAGCCTTGACATCGACTTCGATCCAGGCCGGAAAACCGCGCGACTCGCTGGATTCGAGCGCGGCCTTCACCCGCAGCGTACCGCGCACGCTTTCAGTGAGTTGAATGACATCACCTGGACGCACCAGGTAGGACGGGATATTTACGCGCCTACCATTGACCAGCACGCCGTTGTGACGCACCACCTGACGCGCTTCGGCGCGCGAGCCGCCAAAACCCATCCGATAGGCGACGGAATCCAGGCGACCTTCGAGCAGTTGCAGCAGGTTTTCGCCTGTCTGTCCGCGACGGCGGGCCGCTTCGGCATACACGCGACGGAACTGGCGCTCCAGCACGCCGTACAGGCGGCGGATTTTTTGTTTTTCGCGCAATTGTTCGCCATAGCCCGACAGGCGCTGGCCGGAACGTTGTCCGTGCTGACCGGGCGCGTAGGAGCGATGCTCGAGTGCGCACTTGTTGGTGAAACATCTTTCTGCCTTCAGAAACAGCTTCTCGCCTTCACGGCGGCACTGGCGGCATTTCGGGTCGAGGTTACGAGCCACGTCTGTCTTACTCCTTGTCGTCAGATGCGCCGCTTCTTCGGCGGAC
>JAITWP010000329.1 GCA_031285365.1 Azoarcus sp. | reverse complement strand
CATCGCTTTTAATAACTTCAATGGTCTTGCCCGGGTACTCAGCGGCAAGAGCATTCAGTGCATCCAGTTTCCTGCGGTGAAGCTCGATGAAACAGAACTTGTGAAAGGAGGGATTGGTGACCAAAGCTCTGCGTGCGGAACCGTCGACGGTTTTCTTTTCGCCGTAAACCCTGATGTCACACCGACCCGTACCGGCAAAAGCGTCGATATAGAGCCGAGTGAAGCTTTGTTTGCTGAGAGCGGTATTGAATGCGACGAGGTATTTCTCCAGTGCTTCCAGCTTGATGAGAGTCCAGGCGCTGCCGAAGGAATGCTGATCGCCTGAATTCTTGTTGAATCTGCCGTCGCCAATCAGGCCATCATCACCATCAATCAGTCTGTCCATAGTGTTTTTCCGTATTTTGCCAATATCATACCAATGCGGCTATCATCAGCATAGGCTTTCACACGCTTTCAGTTATGTCTTGGCTACCGCTCTGAACGATTTCTGTTTTTTTCTCGTTGCATGGTTTGTTGTCGTTCAATTTTCACCTCGACATGGTGAAGTGGCTGAATTCCACGCGAGACAAGCCACCAAGCGGCGCGATGCGCAATGCGCGCCTGTTCAGGTGAAAGATCCGGGTATGAACCAATAATCAGTACTGATTTGCCAGCCGAAACCCGTAACGCCAGACTTTGGCATCTGCCTGGGAGATGAGACGGCATGAAACGCCATCAAACCGACATGTTCATGATGTCCTGATAAGCGGACACCAGGCGGTTGCGCACCTGCACCATCTGCTGGAATGAAAGGCTGGCTTTTTGCAGGTTCACCATCACGTCCTGCAAGTTGGCTCTGGAGTCGCCGGACGAGAAATCTTCTGCCATGGCGCGGGCTTCTTTTTGGGCGGCGCTCACGTCCTTGAGCGCGTTGTTGAGCACTTCGGCAAAACTGATCCCTCCGGCAGGCGGGTCATTGGCCTGGACGGGCTTGTTTTGCGCCGCCTGTGACATGGCGCGCAGTTCGGAGAGCATCTGCTCGATTCCGCGCGTATCCATCATCCTTACTCCAAGGAAGGATTGACTGTTTTGATCATAGTAGAGCAACCCTCGTGCCACCAATCCATTTCACTCACACTTCGTAACCTTCTTCGCGGTATTGCTGAAGTTTGTAGCGCAGGGTGCGCTCCGAGATACCCAGTTTTTCAACGGTTTTTTTGCGTGAACCGCCCATTTCCCGCAGGGTCGCCAGAATGTGCTCGCGTTCGAAATCGCGCATGTTGACGGGGTGCGATGCCGGGGTCGCAGGCGTGGTCGAGGCGGCAAAATTTGCCATGGCAGGAGATCGGGCGGCATCTCCACCCGCGATGGGGGGCAGACTTGCCGTAAGCGTTGTGGCGGGGAGGCACGGCGAATGGTTGTCACACCTACATCCATTGCCCTCATCCTGCCAGTGCGGCAGGCACAGGCGCAATGTCTCGGCGCTTATCGTGTCGCCCGATGTCAGGATCAGGGCACGTTGCGCGGTGTTTTCCAGTTCCCGTACGTTACCCGGCCAGGTGTAGCGGCGCAGAAGTGATTCGGCCTCGGGCGAGAACCAGATTTGCCGTCCGCTATGTCGGGCATGGCCCGCGAGAAAGTGACGGGCCAGCGGCACGATGTCGTCCGGGCGTTCGCGCAGTGGCGGGATGAGGATTGGGAAAACGTTCAGTCGGTAGTACAGATCCTCGCGGAAGCGCCCGCGCGCGATTTCCTGTTCCATGTCCCGGTTGCTGGTCGCCAATACGCGGATATCCAGGGGAATCGGTTTTTTTCCACCAACGCGTTCCACCTCCCGTTCCTGCAAAACCCGTAAGAGCTTGGCCTGAAGCCCGAGTGGCATTTCGGAAATTTCATCGAGCAGGATCACGCCGCCCTGGGCCTGTTCGAATTTGCCGGGCTGCCCGCTCTGTGCGCCGGTAAATGCGCCTTTCTCGTAGCCGAAAAGCGTGGCTTCAAGCAGGTTTTCCGGGATGGCCGCGCAGTTGATTGCCACGAACGGCGCTGCGCTACGCGGGGAATGGTGATGGATGTAGCGCGCGATCACTTCCTTGCCTACGCCGGATTCGCCGGTGAGCAATACGGTGGCGTCGCTTTCGGCTACCTTGGCGGCCAGCGCGAGCAGTTGGCGGGAGCGGCTGTCCTCGGCAACCGTCTTGTCCGCTTCGGGTGGTGCGGTGGCATAGCGGCGCACGCATTCCAGCAGCGTTTCCGGTTCGAAGGGTTTCATCAGGAAGTCGCAGGCGCCACCGCGCATCGCCGCGACTGCCTTGTCGACGTCCCCAAAGGCGGTCATCAACAGCACTGGTAATTGCGGCTGGCGGCGGCGAATCTCAGTCAGTAGCTCCAGTCCGTCCATCGGTTGCATGCGTAGATCGGAGATGACGAGGTTGAAATGCGTGTTTTCGAGTCGGGAGAGTGCTGCCGGGCCGCCATCGGCTCCGGATACGCCGTGACCGGCCATTTCCAGGGTTAGGCATACCGCGTCGCGAAGGGCGTCGTCGTCTTCAACGATCAGGATGTTCAGTTGTCCGATCATGGCATTGATGCTCCAGCCCCGATCCAGTTTGGCATGGGTGTGAGGAGAGGCGTCAGGATGTTGGGCATGGTATCGCTTGCGCGCCGACCGGAGCGCCGCCGGTCTCTATCCCCGCTACGCCGGTCATGGTACAGCCAGTCAGGCGGCAGCAGAGGCAGGGTCAAAGTGAAAGTGGAACCCTTTCCGGGTGTGGATTCCAGCAGGATGTCTCCGCCATGGCCGCGAGCTACACCCCGCGCGATGGCGAGTCCAAGGCCGGTTCCTTCGGCGCGGGTCGTGAAGAAAGGCTCGAAAAGCCGAGCCTGCAACTCCGGGGTAATGCCGATGCCGCTGTCGCGGACGATGAAGCGCAACTCTTCTCCCGGCTGCCCACCCTGACAGGAATTGGCGCGCACGACGTCGCAACTCACTGTGCCGCCCTCAGCGGTGGCCTGGATGGCGTTTTCGATCAGGTTGGCGATGGCTCCGCCCAGCGCCTTGCGGTCGCCATGCACGGTTGCACCCTCGCAGTCGCAATGACTCCTGAAATGGATCTGGCGTGCCTTGGCAAGCGGCTCCAGGGTATGAACGAGTTCGGCCAGCAGTTCGCCGACGTCGAAATCCTGCCGTCCGAGGCTGTCTCCACGCGCGAAAAGCAACATGTCGCGGATCAGGCGCTCAAGGTGGCGCAAACGTTCGATGGCGCGCTCGGCGACTTTCAGGCGCTCGACGGGACCAAGGTCGGGCTGGCGCAGGTTGCCGGTGTAGAGCAGGGCCGCCGACAGGGGCGTGCGCAACTGGTGCGCGAGGCCCGCCACCATCTCGCCCATTGCCGCCAGCCGTTCGCTACGTTCCACCGCCTGTCGCATCCGGTGCGTTTCGGTGACATCGTTCAGGAGAAGAATGCGCCCTTCGCCGGAATCGAGCGCCGTCTCGGAAACCGCGAGCCGCCGTTGACCGCTGGTGTGAGGCAGGCTCATCTCGCCCGGTGTCTCACTTGGCTGGAGGGCAGCGGCCACCTCTTTCCAGTTTCGCCCGGCCAGTTCTTCGCCCAGCAACAATTCCGCCGCACGGTTGACCTGCTCAATACGGCTTTTACGGTCGAGTACCACCACGGCGGCAGGCAGCGCGCCCATGAGTACCTTGAAGCGTTCGCTCAACTGCTCAACCTGTGCCTGAAGCGCGTTGTATGCGCCGGAAAGTTCTTCCGATGCGCGGTTGAAGACGGCGAAAGCCTGCGCGAGCTGCGCGGCGGATAGCGGTTCGTCTATCCGATCAAGGAGAGATGCCTCGGAGGGGGTCATGGGAAATGCTCCATGCGGCGCGTGCATGACGGGCGTGTTCATGGTCGCACTTTATGGCCGCATGCTTTCATGCCAATCAGCGAACAGCCAGTAAAAAGTGCCGCTTTTCGGGCAACGTTGTCCGCGCAGGCAGCGGACAATAACCTCGTCCGTCAAAGGGCCTGGAGTAGAGAGCGAGAAATATGGCCACCGCTGAAAACACCGCCGATACCGTTGCTGACGTGCCATCCGCGCAGACAGAGACATCCACTGCATCCTCCGCGTTTCCGCCAGACTCCCCGCGTGGACGTCTGGAACAGGGGTTTGCCAGATTAAAGGCGCTCGACCAGCGACAACGCATCGCCGCAGCTGCCGCGCTGGCGATGGGTATCGCCCTCATTGTCGGGGTTCTGCTGTGGGGCCGTCCCGCCGATCAGGCAGTGCTGTTTACCAATTTCGACAATCAGGACGGCGGCGAAATCATCAACGCCCTTCAGCAACAGAACGTCCCCTTCAAAATGTCCAGCGATGGCCGTTCCATCCTCGTGCCCACGAGTATCGTCTATGAAACCCGCCTGCGGCTGGCGGCAGCGGGGTTGCCCAAGGGCGGGCTGGTCGGTTTCGAGTTGATGAACACGCAAAAACTCGGCACCTCGCAATTCGTCGAACAGGTTAACTATCAGCGCGCCCTGGAAGGCGAACTTGCGCGCACCATCCAGTCACTCGCCTCCGTGGTTGCTGCCCGCGTGCATCTGGCGATGCCCAGGCAAACCTCCTTCCTGCGCGACGACCAGAAACCGACTGCCTCGGTCATGGTGCAACTGCGTCCCGGTCGGACGCTGGACGGCAATCAGGTGGCCGGCATCGTGCATCTGGTGGCGTCTTCCGTTCCCAAGATGAGCGATTCCGGCGTCAGCATCGTCGACCAGAACGGTAGCCTGCTCACGGGCGAAGACCTGATGCGCCGCTCCGAACTGGATCCCGCGCAACTGCGTTACATCGAAGAAATCGAAACCGGACTCATCCGCCGTGTCGAAAATATCCTTACCCCCATGTACGGAAAAGGAAACTTCCGTGCCCAGGTGACGGCGGACATCGACTTCAACAAGGTTGAACAGACTGCCGAAACCTACCGCCCCAACCCGGCTCCCGAACAGGCCATTCGCAGCCAGCAAACCAGTGAACAGCAAGCGCGCGATGAAGGCCCGCAAGGCGTGCCAGGTGCGCTCACCAACCAGCCTCCCGTCCCGGCTACCGCGCCGATCACCATTCCTCCCGTGCCGCCGCAGGGAAGCGAGCAGAAAACACTTACCAGCAACCGCGCGGCGGTCATCAACTATGAACTGGATCGCACCATTCAGCACGTCAAACAATCGCTCGGACAAATCAAGCGCCTGTCGGTGGCCGTGGTCATCAACAATCGCGCCATGCAGTTACCCAGCGGAGAAGATCAATCCATGCCCATCAGTGAGGACGAAATCACCCGCATTACCAACCTCGTCCGAGATGCCGTTGGCTACAACGCCGCGCGGGGCGACACCATCAGTGTGGCCGGCAGCCCGTTTGCGGAGATGGTCGACCCGCAGCTTCCCGTCTGGAGAGACCCGCAAATAATCCAGTTGGG
>JAITWP010000327.1 GCA_031285365.1 Azoarcus sp. | reverse complement strand
GGCTCGGATTGCGCTCGACGCTTCTCCATGGCTTTAAGTGCATCCTGGGCTTGTTTGTGTCCCTGATCCGCCGCCTTGCGATACCATTTTTCGGCTTCCGCCTCGTTCCGGGCGACGCTCTGACCTTGCTGGTATATCTCTCCAAGGTAGTATTGGGAAAACACATCACCCTGTTCTGCGGCTCGCGTATACCACTTGATAGCTTCCGCATCACTCTTTTTCACGCCCCGGCCATTGTCGTACATCAACCCAAGATTTCTTTGACCATCCGCATTTCCCTTTTCCGCTGCCCTGCGAAACCACTTGACGGCTTCCTCGTTCCACTTTGTGATTTCCGAATCTTTCGTTGCGGCTTTCGCGAACATCACCCCAAGACCTGCGAGACTTAATTGGGCATCCACACTTCCCTTTTCCGCCGCCTTGCGATACCACTTCAGAGCCTCCGAATGGTCCTGCACTACGCCCTGCCCCCTCTCGTACATCATGCCAAGAGTATTCTGGGCAACCAGATCCCCCCGATCTGCCGCGCGTTTGGTTTCCTCATAATCCTGTGCCTGAACTGTCAGGACAAGACTGACTGCAAGTAATCCCAGGCCCCAGCGTACTATCCCAGTCATTTCATTTCTCCCATTTGAACCGGCTTGAAAAAATTAACGTGGCAAGCATAGCTTATGCCAGCGAAGACAATGTTTATTTGTCATTTCTATTTTTTTACACGTCAGTATCTTTCGCTAACCCACGCCCTCACCCCCCTCAACGCCCCCGCCAACCCTTCCGGCTGTGTTCCTCCGGCCTGCGCCATATCCGGCCTGCCGCCGCCTTTTCCGCCTACCTGCTGCGCAACGAAATTCACCAGTTCTCCGGCCTTGATCCTGTTCGTCAAATCTGCGGTCACCCCCGCGATGAGGCTCACCTTTTCGTCGCGGACGGTGGCAAGAACGATGACGGCGGATTTGAGCCTGTCTTTCAGCTTGTCGAGGGTTTCGCGCAAGGTTGCGGGGTCGATTCCTTCCAGTGTGGCGGTGAGGAGTTTCGCGCCGCCCTCGATTTCAATCGCCTGCTCCACCAGATCGTCGATCTGGCTGCCCGCGAGTTTCGATTTCAATCGGGCGACTTCCTTTTCGAGCATTTTCGTCTGCTCGATCAGGCTGGAAACGCGCTCACCCAGGGCGTCGGGTTGAGACTTGAGGAGCGCGGCAATTCCGGCGAGGCACTCTTCCTGCAACTGCATGTAACGAAGGGCGTTTTCTCCGGTCACGGCTTCGATCCGGCGCACGCCTGCGGCAATGCCCGATTCCGAAAGAACCTTGAAGAGGCCGATGTCCCCGGTGCGGATCACATGCGTGCCACCACAGAGTTCGCTGGATGTGCCAATGCTGACCACGCGCACGGTCTCGGCATACTTTTCGCCAAAGAGCATCATCGCACCGGATTTCTGTGCTTCTTCCAACGGCATGAGGGTCGCCTGATTCGCGCTGTTCGTCAGGATTTCAGCATTGACGCGCGTCTCCACTTCGCGGATTTCCTCGGCACTCATCGGCGCGTTGTGGGCGAAGTCGAAGCGGGTTTTATCAGGATCGACGAGGGAGCCTTTCTGCTGGACGTGGCTGCCCAACACTTCACGCAACGCCTTGTGCATGAGGTGAGTGACGGAGTGATTGCGGGCAGTGGCGGCGCGGGCAGCGGTGTCTACGCGGGCAGTTACCTTGTCGCCTTTGCTCAACGTGCCGGTCTTGACGATGCCGTGCTGGCCGAACACGGCTGCCTGGATTTTATGGGTGTCTTCGACGGCGAAAATGCCTGCGCTCCCCTTGAGTTCGCCCCGGTCGCCCACCTGCCCGCCGGATTCGGCGTAGAAGGGGGTATCGTCGAGCACGACGACGCCAAGATCGCCTTCGCTCAATGTATCGACAGCAATCCCGTCCCGGTAGAGGGCGAGGATTTTGGCGTCCACTTCCAGCAAGTCGTAGCCGTGAAAGACGGTTTCTGCGCCCGCGTAATCGAGGTTGGCCGCCATCCGGAACTTGCCTGCTGCGCGGGCCTGTTCTTTCTGGCGGGCCATTGCAGCATCAAACGCAGCAGTGTCGACGCTTATGCCCTGCTCGCGGCAAACGTCGGCGGTGAGATCGAGCGGAAAGCCGTAGGTGTCGTGCAGTTTGAAGGCAATTTCACCGTCGAAGCAGGCATGCCCCTGCGCTTTCATCTCGGAGAGTCCTGCTTCCAGAATCGTCATGCCGTTTTCAATCGTGGCAAAGAAGCGTTCTTCTTCGGCTTTCAAAACATCTTTGATCCGCGACTCACCAGCAGCGAGTTCCGGATAGGCCGCGCCCATTTCGCGGACGAGATCGGGCACGAGCCGGTGGAAGAAGGCCGCGCGCGCGCCGAGCTTGTAGCCGTGCCGGATGGCGCGGCGAATGATGCGGCGAAGCACGTAACCACGCCCTTCGTTGCCGGGAATAACGCCGTCGGCAATCAGGAAGGAACAGGCGCGGATATGGTCGGCCAGCACTTTCAGACTGGGACTTTCCATGTCGGCAGCAGAGGTTTCGCGTGCTGCCGCTTGTATGAGGCTCTGGAAAAGGTCGATTTCGTAGTTGGAATGCACGCCCTGCATCACGGCGGAAATGCGTTCCAGCCCCATGCCGGTATCCACGCTCGGCTTGGGCAGCGGGTGCATGACGCCCGCCTCGTCGCGGTTGAACTGCATGAAGACGATGTTCCAGATTTCGATATAGCGGTCGCCGTCTTCATCCGGTGTGCCGGGCAATCCGCCGGGAATGTGAGAACCGTGGTCGTAAAAAACCTCGGTGCACGGACCGCACGGGCCGGTGTCGCCCATCATCCAGAAATTGTCGGAGGCGTAGCGCGCGCCCTTGTTGTCGCCGATGCGGATGACACGTTCCGGAGCGAGCCCCACTTCTTTCGTCCAGATGTCGAACGCCTCGTCATCTTCGGCATAGACGGAGACGTAGAGTCTCTCCTTTGCCAACCCGAAGACTTCGGTGAGCAGTTCCCATGTGTAGCAGATGGCATCGCGCTTGAAATAATCGCCGAAGGAAAAGTTGCCGAGCATCTCGAAAAAGGTGTGATGCCGCGCGGTATAGCCGACGTTTTCCAGGTCGTTGTGCTTGCCGCCCGCGCGCACGCATTTTTGCGAGGTGG
>JAITWP010000323.1 GCA_031285365.1 Azoarcus sp. | reverse complement strand
GTCATTCTCGCCGGCCTGGTTTCGCTGGCCATTCTCGGCAATTACAACTACTTTGGCCGCACTACGGCGACGCTCGCCCTTGGCTGGTCAGGCGCCACATTGACGGTGCTGGCGGCAGGCGTGCTCGGCGGATTTCTGGGCGGCGGATTCGCCCGCCTGCTGATTGCCTCCGCGCGCGGCCTGCCAGGAGACATCGGCAAACTCTCCCGGGATCGCCCTATCGTCTTCGCCGCCTGTTGCGGCCTGGGAACCGCCATTCTCGGGTTGATGAGTGGCGGCATCGTCTACGGCACAGGCTACGCCGAAACACGCGCCGCACTCGAAGGCAACACCCAACTGCCGCTCTATTTCATGCTCGCCAAGATGGCGGTGATCTGGTTGGCCTTTGCCTCGCGCATTCCTGGCGGCATATTTGCCCCTGCGCTCGCCGTCGGGGCTGGCATGGGCGTAATCATCGCCGCATTCCTGCCGGAAATCCCCGCCGGGGATCAGACCGCCATTCTCGTGCTCGGCATGGTCGGGTTCCTGGCCGCGATGACACAATCGCCGATCACTTCTTTCGTCATCGTCATGGAAATGACCGCCAACCATCAGATGCTGCTGCCGCTCATGGCAACGGCCGTGATCGCCCACGGCATTTCGAGGACGGTTTGCCGCGTCCCGCTCTACCACGCCCTGGCCGCACCGGCTCTGTATCGCGCGGATCGCAAACGACAGGCGCAGGAAAACATCTCAGAGGACAAAGGTCATTCGATGTGATGATTCAGTTCAAACCCTGCGCCGTCATTCATGCCAAGCGCCCCGACAAGCCACGGCAGCGCCGCTTGCAGGCGTTCCGGCAGCACCCACGGCGGATTGATGACATACAGGCCGCAGCCGAACATCCCGAGCCCTGCCCGAGAGGCATGATCCACGCAAAAACGCACATCCAGCCAGCTTCCAGCCCCGAGTTCCTCCAACTGCCCCAGTAGCCGTCTGGATTCGGTGCGCGCCAGCAACGGATACCAGAGCACGAAACACCCGGTTGCAAACCGGCGCAACGCCTTGGCGAGCGTTGCCACCACGCGCGAGTAATCGGTCTTGATCTCATAGGATGGATCAATCAACACCACTGCACGGCGTGTCGACGGTGGCAACAGGGCTTCGAGCCCAGCCAGTCCGTCACTGGCACGAACATGAACGCGGTGTGATTCGACGCTGAAAGTCTGTCGTAACGTCCGAATATCTTCGGGGTGCAATTCAAACAGTTGCAGCTTGTCCTGCTCCCGCGCAAAGGTCATCGCCACGGCAGGCGAGCCAGGGTAAAACAGCAGCCGTCCGCCGGGATTGAACTGGCGCACGATTCCTGTGTAAGCTGCCAGCGGCTCCGGCAGATCATCGCGCCCCCATAGCCGTCCGATGCCTTCAGCAAATTCCCCCGTCTTGCCCGCGACCTCGCTGCCCAACGCATAACAGCCTGCCCCCGCATGCGTGTCGATATACGTCCAAGGCTTATCCTTCTTCCGGTAATAAGCAAGCAACTCGGCCAGTACGAAATGCTCGATTACATCAGCGTAGTTCCCGGCATGAAACGCGTGGCGATAACTCAGCATTCGAAGAAAAAATACAACACAAAGGCGTCAATACTATCACCGCGCGGTACGCCAGTCGCCTTGGTTTTGACGCTCGTCATGGAAACATGACAATATCGGTCGTTCCCGTTTCAGGGAATTTTTCTGGCGCTCCACGATTCTCAATCACACAGGAGGTTTCCAATGAAAAAACTACTGACCCCCATTGCTGCGTCTGTTCTCATCGCCCTGCTTTCCGCCTGTAGCGGTGGAAAGAACGCCCCTGCCCCAGTGCAGAATGCTGGCGAACCTGCCCCTCCACAAGCTTCTGCCTTGCTCGCGCCTACGCAAGGCAACACCGTCCAAGGTAACATCATCTTCAGGCAAGAACCGAATGGCAGCATCAGGATCATTGCCGAAGTCAGCGGACTCACACCCGGCTTGCACGGTTTCCATGTCCATGAAAAAGGTGATTGCAGCGCACCGGACGCCATGAGCGCCGGCGGACACTTCAACCCCCACGGAACAGCACACGGCAAAGCGGGTGAAGGCGTTCACCACGCGGGCGACCTGCCTTCGCTGGATGCCGACGCCAATGGCAACGCCAGACTGAATGCCGTGCTGGACGGCGTCGTACTTACGGGTGATCACGGCATCGTCGGTCGTGGCCTGATCGTTCATGCCGATCCGGATGATTACACCACGCAACCCACCGGTAACTCCGGCCCGCGCGTCGCCTGCGCCGTCATCCAGATGGACTGAACACATGCAGGGGCGGGTTTGAAGCCCGCCCTACAACCGTCATCTTCCCGATGCCCTTAAAAACAAGGGCATTTTTCATTTGGCGTCCTAGAAGTGCAATGCCCGTTTGTCGCAGGCAAGCGCGGCTTCGTGGAGGGCTTCCGAAAGGGTCGGATGGGCGTGGCAAATCCGGGCGAGGTCTTCCGAGGCTCCGGCAAATTCCATTGCGACGGTGGCTTCGGCAATGAGATCGGAAGCACTCGCACCGATGATGTGGACACCCAGGATGCGATCCGTTTGGGCATCGGCCAGCATCTTGACGAATCCTTCCGGCGCGCCGATGCCCAGCGCACGCCCATTGGCGAGGAAGGGTATCTTGCCGACCTTGTAGGCAACGCCCTCTTCCTTGAGTTGCCGTTCCGTCTTGCCGACCCAGGCAATCTCCGGGGTGGTGTAGATGACTCCGGGGATGGTGTCCAGGTTGGTATGGCCCGCCTGTCCGGCGATGAGTTCGGCCACCTGTACGCCCTCTTCCATTGCCTTGTGAGCAAGCATGGGTCCGCGCACGACATCGCCGATGGCCCAGACGCCGGGAAGGTTGGTCTTGCAGTGGGCGTCGACTTCGATCTGTCCGCGCTCGTTCAGCTTGAGGCCCACCGCGTCCGCGTTCAGCCCTTCGGTGTTGGGAATGCGGCCTACGGAGACGATGAGGCGGTCGGCTTCGAGTTGGGCGGCATTGCCGTTCTTGTCGGTGTAGGCAACGGTGACGTTTTTCTTGCCGGTTTTGACTTCGCCGACCTGGACGCCGGTGTGGATGACAAGCCCCTGTTTGGTGAAGATTTTCAGGGCTTCTTTGGCGATGTCGGCGTCGGCAAAGGAAAGGAAGTCAGGCAAGGCTTCGAGAATGGTGACTTCCGAACCCAGGCGACGCCAGACGGAACCCATTTCGAGTCCGATGACGCCCGCGCCGATGATGGCCAGTTTCCTGGGAACGGCATCAATGTCGAGCGCGCCGACGTTGTCACAAACAAGTTTGTTGTCGACGGCCAGATTGGGCAGGTGCCGCGCCTTGGAACCGGTGGCGATGATGACCTGCTTCGCTTCGACTTCTTCCTCGCCGATTTTCAGTTTCCAGCCGTTTGCGGTTTTATCAGCAAACGCGCCGTGACCGGACAGAAAGGTGACCTTGTTTTTCTTGAACAGCATTTTGATGCCGCCGGTGAGTTGGTCAACGATGCTGTTTTTGCGGGCAAGCATTTTCGGGACATTGATTTTTGGCGCACCTGCTTCGATGCCCTGCCCCGCAAAGCTGTGGGCGGCTTCTTCAAACAGATGCGAGGTATGGAGCAGTGCCTTGGAGGGAATGCAACCCACATTGAGGCAGGTGCCGCCCAATCTGGGCTCGCCCTTGGGGTCGGCATAGGGGTTGGATTCGCAGCAGGCGACGTTGAAGCCGAGTTGCGCGGCGCGGATGGCAGCAACGTAACCGCCGGGGCCACCGCCGATGACGAGGATGTCGAATTCTTTTGACATGTACGGAGATTCCTTCGATCAAAGGCAGAAATTGCGCAGCAAATAACCTATCCAGGTAATGTCACCCCTGGTTGTCCCAGGCGCTTTCGAGTTACACATTCTGCTGTGCCTCCATCGCTGCTGCACTGATCTCCCTGACAGATTGCCCCACAAACAGATCGTGCCGCCATTCGGTGTAATCGAATGACTCCCGACTCATCAAGGCAATAAAACGCTCGGCATTCACTCTACCCAAGCGTTCTATCAGAACAAGCATCCCTTTTTGGCGCAGTACGGCTTCGGTTTCCATGACTAATCCTGTTCCTCTATGAAGCGAATGGGGCTGACAATTTTAAT
>JAITWP010000244.1 GCA_031285365.1 Azoarcus sp. | reverse complement strand
CGGAGTTGATCCGCAACAATATCGACTACCTGAAAGAGAATGGCGTAACGATGATCCAGCCCTTCCTTTCGCTGGAGGATGAGAAAAAGCTTGCCAAGCAATTGACGCGCGTTTTCCCGGACATTGCATCCGCCGAAATCCGTCGTGCCCTTGGTCTCGCGTGGGCCGAGCAGGCACGCACAAAAGTCGAAATTGCCCGGAAAGGCGAAGAAGCTATTGATTATCTTAAAGAAACGGGTAAGCGCGGCATCGTTCTCGCCGGGCGGCCCTATCACGTCGACCCGGCCATTCACCACGGTATTCCGCAACTCATTACCTCGCTTGGAATGGCCGTATTCACCGAAGATTCGGTGTCTCATCTGGGCCAGCTCGATGTGCCGCTGCGGGTCGTTGACCAATGGACTTACCACGCACGCCTTTACCGTGCTGCCACGCTGGCCGCGCGCGAATCGGTACTGGACGTGATTCATCTGAATTCTTTCGGTTGCGGACTGGATGCGGTCGTAGTCGAGCAGGTGCAGGAAATCCTCGCCCGGCGCAATCGGATTTACACCGGCATCAAGATCGATGAGGGCAGCAATCTGGGCGCAGCGCGCATTCGCGTCCGTTCGCTCAAGGCGGCGCTGGAGGAACGGGGAACTCGTTCACCTGCGCAAATCATCCATTTCCATCCGCCTCAGGGAAGGCCGCGCCCGGTATTTACTCGTGAGATGTGTGACGACACGACCGTCCTCATACCGCAGATGTCGCCGATGCATTTTCAGTTCCTCGAACCGGCGCTTACTGCTTGCGGCTACCGTGTGAAAGTGCTGGAGGAGGTTTCGACACAAGCCGTCGACCATGGCCTGCGTTACGTCAACAATGATGCCTGCTACCCCTCTATCATCGTCGTCGGGCAGATCGTCGAGGCACTAAAGTCCGGCGAACACGACCCTGCCAAAACAGCGGCGATGATTGCGCAGACCGGAGGCGGTTGCCGCGCCACCAACTATGTTGCTTTCCTGAGAAAGGCGCTTGAGGATGCCGGGTACCCCGATGTGCCGGTCATTTCATTCAATACGCTTGGCCTGGAAAAGCACGAAGGCTTCAAATTGAGCCTGCCGATGCTCAATCGCCTGATGATGGGAACGGTGTATGGCGACCTGTTCATGCAGGTTCTGTTCCGTACCCGGCCCTATGAAAAAAAACCAGGCTCGGCCGATGCTCTCTACGAGGCCTGGGTCGAACATTGTAAGGAAACTGTTTTCAAGGGCAGTTTCAGGCAGTTCAAGCGGGATGTTCGCAATATCGTGCGGGATTTCGACGCCTTGCCGTTGACCGATGAACGCAAGCCCCGCATTGGCCTGGTGGGTGAAATTCTCGTCAAATTCAATCCCGGCGCCAACAACGACATCGTACGCATCGTCGAGCAGGAGGGCGGTGAGGCCGTCATGCCGGGACTCATGGATTTCCTGCTCTACTGTGCTTACGACTACGACTTCAACTACCGTGTCCTGTCGCGCAGCAGACGGGCGGCCATAGCAGGCAACCTGGCCATCAGAGCGATGGAGTTTTATCGCCGCGACATGAAAAAGGCGCTCTCCGCGAGCGAGCGGTTCGTTGCGCCGCCAAACATCGACCAGATTGCTCATGGCGCGGCTCCGTTCCTGTCGCGCGGCAATCAGACCGGGGAAGGCTGGTTCCTGACCGGCGAAATGGTGGAACTCATCGAACAGGGGGTTCCCAATATCGTCTGTATGCAGCCTTTTGCCTGCATGCCCAACCACATTGCCGGCAAGGGGGTTATCAAGGCGCTGAAATCACGTTTCCCGGAAGCCAACATCACCGCCATCGACTACGACCCCGGCGCCTCGGAAGTCAATCAGCTAAACCGTATCAAGCTGATGATCTCGGTGGCGTTCAAGAACATGCGGCTGAATCGGCGAGACGAACTAAAGGAAAATTTCCCCCGAAGCGCCTGAACGGTATTCCCCTCCTGCGGAGGGCCGGTGCAATTCCCCTCTATGGAGGGGTGGCCCGAAGGGCCGGGGTGGTTGCGCGGATACGCGTGCACTCATTAAGAGCAAAGTAGTTGCGCGAATACGCTCTCCGCTCACCTATCCTCAAACGCGCCGCGAATCCACTCTGGTTCAGCGGTGCCATCAAACAGAACGGCATCAAACCGGCAAGGCCGTTCCTGATACACGCGCCCGACCCCGGTGAGCCACCATTTCGCGGCAAAGATGATGCGCCGTCGTTTGGTAGCGGTGATACTCTCCGCTGCGCAGCCGAAAAAAGGATTCGTGCGCAGACGCACTTCGACGAAAACCAGGGTGCCGCCGTCCAGACAGACCAGATCGAGTTCTCCGCCCCGGCAGCACACGTTGCGGGCGAGAATCTTGAGGCCATGATCAACCAGCCATGCGCTGGCGCGTTCTTCGGCCAGTTGTCCGTGCGCTTGCGCTGGAGAGGCAGACGCTTCCACAATCCCATCTTTCCGGCGCTGTCGATCCTTTCCTGTTATCCATTCCATGAACGAGCTCATCGCCTCACCCCTTTTCGATATGCCAACATTATATGTTGTGGCAACGCCGCTCGGGAACCTCCGGGATTTATCGCCCAGGGGGCGCGACACATTGGCGGCGGTGGATGTGGTTGCTGCCGAGGATACCCGTCATAGCCAAAGATTGTTGGATGCCTTTGGCATTCGTGCGCGACAACTATTGTCCGTGCATCAGCATAACGAGCAGCAGGCCGCCGGGAAAATCATTGAATGCCTGGCCCAGGGGCAACACGTCGCGCTGATTACCGATGCGGGCACGCCAGCGATTTCCGATCCCGGTGCGCGCCTGGTAGCGCGAGTACGGGAAGCAGGCTACACGGTATCGCCGATTCCCGGAGCCTGCGCAGCGGTAGCGGCGCTATCGGTAGCGGGAATCGTCGAGGGCGGTTTTCGCTTTGTTGGTTTCCTGCCTGTAAAGACGACTTCAAGGCGCACGGCGCTCATGGCTCTGGCCGGGGAGCGCGATGCGCTGGTGTTTTATGAAGCGCCGCATCGTATCGAACCGTGCGTGGCCGACATGGCGGATATCTTCGGCGGTGGGCGTGAAATCCTCATTGCACGCGAGCTGACCAAGTTGCACGAGGAAGTTGCCTCAATGCCGCTGGCCGAAGCCGGGGCATGGTTTGCCGCCGATGCCAATCATCTCCGCGGTGAGTTTGTGCTGATCGTCCGTGGCGCGGACGTGCCTGACGGAATCGATGCCAATGCCTTGCGCATTCTCGATATGTTGCTGGATGAGTTACCGCTCAAGACGGCAGTGCGGCTAGCCGCTACCATTACTGGTGCGCCACGTAAAGGACTTTATGCACATGCTCTGAGCCAACGAAAATGAGATAATTTCCATCTGGATCATGCATATGACGAAAGAAATGCTTATACACGGAACACACCACGCGGCAACACAGGAATCGAGTTCCTCCCACTTTGGGGAGGCTTCCACCCTGACCCTGACCCGTCCAGACGATTGGCACCTGCATGTGCGTGATGACGATGCGCTGGATGCGGTCGTGCCGCATTCCGCGGCCGGTTTCGGACGGGCCCTCATCATGCCCAACCTGCGTCCGCCGATAACGACGACGGTGCAGGCGTTGGCCTACCGCGAACGCATTCTCGGTAGTGTTCCGGAGGGCATGACTTTCGAGCCGTTGATGAGTTTGTATCTCACCGACAATACGCCACCGGAGGAAATCGACTGCGCGAAGGCGAGCGGCGCTGTGATTGCGGCCAAGTTGTATCCGGCGGGAGCGACGACTCATTCCGACGCGGGCGTCACCGCGATCGATCTCATTCATCCCGTACTCGAACGTATGGAAAAACTCGGGTTGGTGCTGTGCGTGCACGGCGAGGCCACAGCGCCGGACGTGGACATCTTCGACCGCGAGCGGGTGTTCATGGAAAAAACGCTTTCACCACTCGTACGGCATTTCCCTGGGCTCAGGATCGTGTTCGAGCATATCACCACGGCCGAGGCGGCCCAGTTCGTGCGTGCCGCCGGGGCTAATGTGGCAGCTACCGTGACCGCGCATCACCTGTTGCTCAACCGCAATGATCTCTTTGTCGGAGGTTTGAGGCCGCATCACTATTGCTTGCCTGTGCTCAAGCGCGAAACCCATCGTCAGGCGCTTCTCAAGGCGGTGTGCTCGGGGAGTCCGCGCTTTTTTCTTGGTACCGATTCCGCGCCGCATGCATCCAACACGAAAGAGGCGGCCTGTGGCTGTGCGGGCTGTTACACCGCGCCGCTGGCGCTCGGTTTGTATGCCGAAGCGTTTGAGGCCGAAGGCGCGCTCGACCGGCTCGAAGCCTTCGCGAGCCTGAATGGCGCGGCGTTCTATGGCTTGCCGCCCAATGTGGACAAAATCACGCTCCAGCGTAAATCGTGGAAAGTACCGTCCAGCTACCGCTATGGAGAGAATAAACTGATTCCATTGCGCGCCGGTGAAACCGTTGCGTGGAGGTTGGCCGACTCAATACCCTGACGGAGTGCCACCATGATCTTTCTGCGTCGTCATGCTTTGTCTCTCACTCTCGTAGCGGTGTTGCCTCTACTTGCTGCTTGCGAAAACAGTGCGACTTCGATGATGGTCGAAGACAGGAACCATGCGCTGGTGCTGGTTCGTGAACAGCCGTATTTCTGGAGCAATGAGGTGGTGCAGTACATCATCGCTTCCCGTTTGCCGGATTGTCAGCGCAGGGAGAAGATTCATCCGGGCACAGTAGCAATGTCTCCCATGGCCGTATATGAGGCGGGTTACCTGTTGTGGGCGTTGGACCAGGGTGGGCGCTGGTATCTGGCCAGTACCGAAGAATGCCGGGTACAACCTTGGGACAATCCCGGCGGTCAACCGCCCGGGCCGATAGTAGGCAGCTTTGAGCAGCGCAATGGCGAAGTTGTTTTCATACCCACTGGCAATCCTGCGGCTTCGTCAGAATCCTGAGTAGCAAACCCCCTTCTCCATAGTCTTTCTTCCTTATGGCAGCGGAGAAGCAGCCAGGGTTTTTCGTATCCATGTGCATGTCTGTCCAGGATGGAGTAAGCATATTTTCACGCTCTTGTTCAATGACAGAACGGAGGTGTGAAAACAGGATGAATATGGG